>JABGPX010000088.1 GCA_018644745.1 Spirochaetales bacterium | reverse complement strand
GGAAACAATGGGTAGAACAAACATGAGTCGTGAAAAGATAATCGAGGCCGCGGAGACTGCATTCTCGAAGAAAGGGTTTCACAATACATCGATGGACGTTATCGCTCTAAACGCCGGCGTCGCAAAAGGAACGCTTTATTACAATTTTCCGACAAAAGCCGCGCTCTTTCTGGCGGTTATTGATGCCGGCATGTCCTACCTCACCGGCGCTATTAATGCGGAAATAGAGAAAGATGAACCATCTCTTCGTCAGGTAGAAAACATAGTTCGGATCCATATTGATATTTTTCTTGAGCATCCCCGCATCGCCAAAATCATGTTTAATGAGATTTCGGCGGGACTCGATAAAGAAATACAAAACCATATAATCGAGCTTCGCAGCCGTTACGAAAACTACCTTCTGGAGATAATCAAGCTCGGTATTCGGGAAGGCGTGGTGAGGAATCTTAACACAGCTCTCCTAACCAATACGATTTTCAATCTCCTCAACTCAGCGGCAAACTACGCGGCGGATAATCCGCAAGTTGTGAAAAGCGAAGAACTGCAGGAATTCTTACGCATAATGCTGTTCAGGGGAATATTTATAGGAGAAAAAGAATGAATAAAAGCATAGCAAAACGAGCATTCTCATATTTAAAACCCTATCTCGGACGATTCTGGATAGGGCAAGTCGCTACTCTCGCGGCAACCGCCGCGGGACTGGTCTTCCCGCTCATCACCCGGCATCTGGTTGATACTTTACTCGTTTCAAAAGATCTCAAGCTTCTATTTATTCTGCTCAGCATCCTGGCCGGAGTATTTGTGGTGATGATGGCTGCGGGATATCTGAAGGATATTATACTCGGAAAGACTAGCCAGTATATCACCCGCGATATTCGGCAGCAGGTTTTCGAGAAGCTCCAGACTCTCAAAGTGTCCTATTTTGAAAAAACGAAAAGCGGCGAGATCGTTTCAATCATGACTAACGACATAAACAGATTCCAGGAATCGATTTCCCAAGGGCTTGTATATGTAATCAGCCAGCTCGTCTCGCTTGCAGCGGTGTTATTCATGCTCGTGAAACTCGATGCTCCGCTGTCTCTCATTCTCGTCGGCCTGCTGCCTTTTGTCTTTTTCCTGGCGAGAATCATGGGCCGAAAAGGCAGGAAGGCTTCCCGGACCGTACAGGAACAACTCGGGGCAGTCACCTCTTTCTTAAGCGAGGCAATTCGAGGCATCGACGTTATAAAAACCTTTGTATTGGATCGGCTTGCAGTAAATATGTTTAAGAAGGAAAATGATAAAGCAGCCGGGGACTCAGTGCGAGTTGAAAAAATCAAGGCATTGAATACGTTGCTTGTGAGTTCTATCGGCGCGATCTTCATGCTTGTTATTCTCGGTCTCGGATCGTGGCATGTGTTCCAAGATAGAATAAGTACAGGGGATCTCATCGCATATATTATTTACGTACAAATGATTGTAACCCCCTTGGGTATGTTAAGCGGCATCTGGATGGAGATTCAGAAAAGCTTTGCCGCAGCGGAACGAATCTTCACCGTACTCGATACTGAGTCTGAAGAAACCGCCCGCAGCCAGGTAGCCTTTTCCCGGATTGCAGGCAGGATACTAGAGTTCAAAGACGTAACTTTCGGCTATCAGCAAGATGCTCCGGTCCTTTCCGGAATAAGTCTTTCCGTAGAAAGCGGCG
>JABGPX010000015.1 GCA_018644745.1 Spirochaetales bacterium | reverse complement strand
CTCCATTCCGCGAGCCAGTCTTTTATAGAGCATCTTGAAAACGTCGAAGAGGAATCCGCGGAGCGTGAACGGTTTAGAATTACGCGGGAACTTCATGATGAAATCGGCTACTCGATGACAAACGTAACGATGATGATGAACGCCGCACCGCACCTTGTTACGGAGAATACGTCAAAACTTCTTGAATATTGCCTCGAGACAAAACAGGTCGCGTCCCGTACGCAGAGGGAAACACGCAAAATCCTTTACAAGCTTCGAGACATACAGAAACAGGCGCTTCCAGGTCTTCCGATCTTTTTTTCTAAGCTATGCATGGAATTCAGCAAGGCGACGGGTATCCATACAGAGTGCAACACTGGAAATTTGCCCGAAAGAATCAATGAGAACATACGTAATATTCTTTATCGTACGGTCCAGGTAGGATTTATCAATGGTCTAAGACACGGGAATGCGGGTCATATAAAGTTATTCTTCTGGCAGGACAAAGATGAGTTACGAATGACCATTTGGAATGATGTGATGGAAAGAGTAGTCGACGTTTCGTCGATGCATGAAGGTATTGGTCTGAAAGGTGTTCGAGAACGCATCGAAAGCGTAAGAGGAAAAATTTCGATGGGCCAGTCCGCCGGCGGTTTTCGGCTGCAGGTGGCAATTCCATCAATCGAGGTGAGTATTGAATCCGATACGAGTGATAATAGCTGACGATCAGCATCTGTTCGCCGAAAGCCTGAAGTTCGTATTACGGGGCGAGAGCGCGGGTAGAATTGATGTTCTCGGGATTGCCGAAAACGGACAGGATGCGGTCGAAATGGTAGAGGTGCGTGAACCGGATATCGTGCTCATGGATATTCGAATGCCTGTAATGGACGGCGTAGAGGCCACCGAGATCATCCACAAAAACAACCCATCGGTGAAGACGATTATTCTAACCACCTTTGACGACGATGAGCTTGCCGTATCCGCGCTGTCCTGCGGGGCGACTGGATATGTGCTGAAGGATGTAGATCCCCAGGATCTTATTCAATGTATCGAAGCGGTTTACAAGGGTGCGTACTACATCTCCCCGTCGGTAGGAATCAAGCTTTTTGAGTCGAAGCAGGCGGCCGAGAAGGAGGTACAGGAAGATATGGAATCTGCGGTTCGCGGTTACCTCAAGCAGCTTCCGAATCTGAGCCGGCGAGAGTGCGAGATTCTCTATTATGTCGCGCAGGCGCAGAGCAACAAAGAAATCGCCGGCATCCTGAATATTTCGGATAAAACGGTAAAAAATCATCTGAATGCTATTTATTCGAAACTGAATATTCACAACCGCCTGCAGTTGATAAACCGGATTCTCTCGGTGACCGCATCGGTGCGGAAAACTCATTAGTTCAATTTCGACTTTACATATTCGGGCCGGTATATGGTCCGATAGGCCTAACAATCGGCTCCGGATGGGCCCACAATGAGCCAAAAGGCCTATTGTGTTTTGAGTATGGCGGCTTTACCATGGCGCTAATGAGATCTACTCGTATAAATACAACAGCAAACGGGGAAATATCCCAGAAATTACCTCTGAGCAAGCGATCACGCCTAATTGGCATACTTATAAAGAAACGATACCTGTACATCATGATGGTGCCTGTCCTCGCATGGTACATCATCTTTGCATACCTTCCCATGTACGGAATTGTGCTTGCATTTCAGGATTTTAAAT
>JABGPX010000354.1 GCA_018644745.1 Spirochaetales bacterium | reverse complement strand
TTATTCTTGACGATGATGATGAGTTTCACCTGTTTTGGCGGATAGATGATTTCAATCTCGAGGATGGCGGAAAACTGCTGCTCGAAGACGGATCCACTATACGCGGAAACGGTCTCGAAGCCGGCGGTACCGGCCGGTTGAAGCTGAATTTATGCGACTGGGATGGAGACGGCCGGGTCGATATGATCGTGGGTACCACGCGTAACGGGTCGGTACCGAACCTGGAACGCGGCCTGCCCCGAACCCTCGGATTGCCGGGCGCGGCGATTCTGTTTCTGAAAAACGTCGGCACCAACCGGGAGCCGGTGTTTCGTTTCCCGGAACTCATATCGCACGAGGGCAAGCCCTTATTCTTTGGAATCCACTCCTGCGGCCCCGCGCCGGCCGCGCTTAAGGACGGCTGCGGCCTCGACCTGATAGCTGGAAAGGAAAACGGCCGTTTCTACTACTACTCGAGGGAGAATCTGCTGCCCGTTTAGCCGTGACCGGGCCGAATGCTATTCGCGAAAATTCTCAATCCTTCCGAAGGTAAGGTAATTGGCGTCGTGAGCACGATTCGCGCCGCCCAGCCCGTCGTCATAAGCAGTTCTGGATGTGTAAACAATGTCTACACCGTCAAAGTCCCAATCTACATACTGGAAAGCGTGCTTAACCGGGTCAGGGTGTCGGATGAGCTCCCGTGCAATGCGCCACGATCTTAGATCTTCAGACACGGACATCGCTAGAATGTTCCGGTAAATATCTTTGGTCGGCTGCGGGTTCACCAGCGCGTAGTACTTTGACGATTCAGGGTCATACTTGATGGTGAACTTGGTCCCTCCTCCGGGGAATACTAACCGGTCGCTGTCGGGGTCGTGAGTAAGGTGCTTTCCATCGGGAGAAACCTTTACCAGCGTGGCGGGTTCGTCGGACTCCCGAAGCCGGTCGCGGTTCATGTAATTCGATCGAAGTACATCAACAACCTGGCCGTCGGGCGACAGAACCATATTACCTTCTATCCACTGGTAATCGGGCCAGGTCTCGATTTGTTCGCTGAAGGTCCAGGAGTCCCTATTCAGCAGGTCGGAGTCGGTCGGGGCCGAGATTACAAACACCCTCCAGGTTTTTCGATCGGACTCGGGGGCGAACTCAAAGCCCTTCCAGATACGCCCGTTGTGGACAACAGCCGCCGTAGGTGCGGTGTGATAGCCGTCCTCATCCGAAAGCAATCCCGTGTCAGAGCTGGTCGCCTCCGTCCAGGTTATGCCCTCGTCATCGGAACGTTTTATAACCATTTTTCCGTTGAGCCGTCCTCCGTATTGATCGCAGTGATCTGTACCGATGATGTAGAGCTTGCCTCCGCACAGAAACAGCTTGGACCAAATCTGATTGTGAATATCGGCGATACGTTCCCAGGTTTTTCCCCTATCGGCGGAACGGTACACAAAGGAATCGGAGTTTGTTGCGCCGTGTCCGAAGTAGGAGTGCGACGCTACATAGCCGCCGGAGGGCAGAACTGCAATCGAAGGACACCCCACATAGTTACGCGTCGCGGCCGGGACATGATGGATTATGGTTCCGGGAACAGCAAAGTCTTTCACAGTATTCACTCCTCAATTTTTTTTACGGATAACTCGGTTGCATAAAACTTATATCAGACCTCGAGAAATAGTAGAACAGTCCGTTTTCTCTGCCAACAACCAGATCAGGCGGCTCACCTGCGCGGAAAAACGCGGGTGCCGGACCGCAGGAGTGCTGTCCCAGGAACACCGGATTTCCCCGGTAATGCAGCAGCCGCGGGTAATCGAACACCGGCGATGTGTTTGTTCCTGTATTTTTTAAAAACAGTACCGCCGAACCCGGTAAACCGAGGGACTGAGGAAGACCGGTATCCGGATTCGGAACCGAACCGTGGCGGGGCGTACCGATGATCAGATCGATAAGGCCGTCACCGTCCCAGTCAACCAGGTTGAGCTTGAGCCTTCCGGTTCCGCCGGCTTCAAGGAAATTGGCTCGGATGGCCAATCCGTCTTCCAGAAGCAGTTTTCCGCCGTCCCGAAGGTTATAGTTATCAATTCGCCAATACAGGTGCAACTCGTCGTCCTCATCGAGAATGACGTACGCCATTTGCCCGTCCACGTCATGCACGCCCGGCTTCACCCTCCATGTGCCGTGAATTTCCAAGCCGTCAAGGTACAGAGGGGTTCCCTTTTCCAGTTCAGGTTTAGAACGCGTCCCCCTGTTTATGAACACCGTGTGGCGTGCCGTGCAGTCACTCATTACGATGTCCGGGAGTCCGTCGTAATTCCAGTCGACGACGGTCGGACAGGTATACCCCCACCTGGCTTCTCCGGGTCCCTGAACGTTCTCACTGTACCCCGGCTGGACGTAGATTTCCTCACCACCGGCCTCGAGGGGTACTCCGGGGCTGAATGACGGTCTTCCTTCAGATCCCAGGTTCTGGAAGAATAAGATACGGCCTTCCGAGTTGCCGGCAACGATATCCGGCATGCCGTCACCGTCCCAGTCAACCACATTGAGAACCGGCAGTGAGCCGCCGTTGATAGCTCCATCCTTCTCCAGCACGGGTTCGGGTGGATCATACACCGGGCGGGAGGTTTTGCCGCCGGCGGACCGATAGTACTGGAGAACGCACTCGCCTCCGACAATCAGGTCGGACGCTGTGCCGTCGACGCTCGGATAGCTGACCGGTGACGGGCGGCACGCCGGATGCCTTTGTATTACGCCGTCGGTATCCACGACTTCGCGGCGGATGAGCGGCTGCGCCTGAGGATTCCTCAGCGTCGCGTCAGGTGTACCGGAAGGATCGCCGTAGATGTGCAGAACTCCAAAACGCGACCCGGCAACGATACCGTGGTCGCGTGCACCGTAACGTACCTGGCTGATCGAGTGGTGGCCGCCGTGGACTTCGTGGTCCGACGCGGAAATAAGCCTTGCCTTCGCTTCCGCGCTGTACGGAGTTCGAACAGAAACGGCGTACAACCCAATCCGGGGGAAGCCGCCCCTCCAGTTGCCGGCGGCGTCATATGGTCTGTAGTCGGCCTCGCGGTGTCCATGGTCATTCGGACGGTACGGCACACCGTTCGACACGCCGAGGAGTACATTAAATCCTTCATCTATCTTACCGCCGGCGGGAACGAAAACCCCGATACTCTCCGGCGGAACCGACAGCCCCACTATACGTATTCTCCCTTCCTCATTGAACCGGGAGTTCCGGCGGTCGTAGGTTGTTGGGATTATATCCATGCCGTCGAGCCACAGACCGTAAATCTTTCCTTCGGCAGTTTGAAAAACCGTTCCTGTCGCGGCTCTGTTTCCAGTTCGTGGAACCGTAACCTTTCTCCGATCGGAAAACACGGGAACCGAATTCTCGTCGTTAATCCACCGGTAGAGATACACGCCCGGATACCATCGATCACCTCCCGCGAACAGATCAGGACGCGCCGATCCGTATACAAAAGCAGCTCCAAGTGGAATGGACTGAACACCCCCGGTTGACAGGGGACCGAGACGGTTACCGCCGACTCTGATTGGATCTCCACCGATCATATAACCTCCAAAAGCGCCGATTCGCTTCGTATGTTAGAGATATCATAGCACAACCGTCGTCCACCAGCATTCAGCGGATTATTAAAATTGACATCGATATGCTCACGTGGTATGATTTTCCGGAATGGTTCCGTATTTACGGACGAAAACGAGGAGGAGCGTATGATAAGTATTAAGAGTCTTCGCAAGACCGTGGTGCTAATTCTGTTTATGTGTGCTGCCGCCGGATTGATGTTCGGCGGGGGTGAGCAGGAAGGGGCAACTCCCAGCAACTTTAACGCCACAGGGCTGCCGATTGTCGACGAGCCGGTAACCATCAGTGTATCCGTCGTCCGGCATATTCACATGGTCGATTGGAACGATATGGCGGTCTTACAGCAAATTGAGGAAGATACCAACGTCGATATCGAGTGGATTCAATTGGTACCCGAAGAGCAGGAAGATAAAATCAATTTGATGTTCGCGAGCAACGATCTGCCGGATGCCTTTAGCGGTCCTCAGGGTTTGAAAAGAGACAAGATACTCACCTATGGCCCGCAGGGGGTTCTTATCCCTATGGAAGACCTCATTGACAAGTACGCACCGAACATCAAGAAGATCTTTACTGATTATCCGGCTGTCCGCCGTCTGGTAACGACCCCGCCCGACGGCCACATCTATTCTCTGCCGTGGATGAACGAATATCCTCGGAGGCACATGCGCAACATGTTCTGGATCAATCAGACATGGCTTGACAATCTCGGGCTCGAAACGCCGGAAACCACCGACGATTTCTACGATGTCTTGAAGGCGTTTAAAGAAGGCGATCCGAACGGCAACGGTCTTGCCGATGAGATCCCTTATACCTTTCGCTACGATAACACCTCACGGAGTCAATATGAGCTGATGGCTTCGTTCGGTGTGAAAGATCCCTACGGCAATAGCGACCGAAAAGGCGTTGGACTCGCAATTATCGACGGCAAAGTCGTGCTGGAGCCGACGAGGATGGAGTGGCGCGCAGGTATCGAATGGCTCCACAAACTCTACCGGGACGGACTCATCGATCCCGATTCCATGGATCACGTCCTCAAAGACTGGAAGGGTAAAACAAATGCGAAACCGGCTGTCGTGGGAGCCTTTACGGCATTCGGCGGAGGCAAGAACAAAGACGATTTTGTCCCGATGAAACCCCTGGTAGGACCTACGGGTATACGGGCATGGCGACGGGATCTGACCGGTGTGGCGAAAGATCTGTACTTCGAGATCACGAATGCAAATAAGTATCCCGAGGTATCCATTCGATGGGCGGATTACCTGAACGAAGGTGAACTACCGATAATACTCGAATTCGGCCCTTACGGAACCCACATCGAAAAGCAGGCTGATGGAAGGATCATGAGACTCGAAAGCCCGGAAGACTATACTCCCATCGCTTCGTGGAGAGGTGATTTTACGCCGCGAAATTACCTGCCGTACAGCCACACCGCATCACACATGGCCAAGGTGATTGATGAGGGTATTGAACTGCAGAACTACAACTATTCGACGTACTACGAAGATTACATCGTGCCCGGGGAGGAGATTTTTCATCCTTACACCTGGCTGCTTCCCGAACAGCAGGAAGTAATCGACAGCACGCTCCCCGACGTCGCCGCCCATGTACAGACGATGGAGAAGAAGTGGATCGTCGAAGGCGGTATCGAACAGGATTGGGATCAGTTCATCGCTGACCTGAAAAAGATGGGCTTGGATAAAATGATGGCCGCCTATCAGAAGGCCTACGACGCTTATATCAGCGGCTAGGCGTATATTCATACGAGCCGTTATTTCGGAGACAGGCGGCATTGCCGTCTGTCTCCGTTTTGATCTATCATTAAACCACACAAACTTCTATTATCGGAACGAGGACTGATGCGGTGCCGAGACGAGTATCTGCCATATTTATTTCGCTCTTGTGCATCTCTCCGCGATTGGTATGTTCCGTCGACATCCACTATGTATTAGAAGAAGAGCTTATAGTGCCGATACCTGTCACCTACGTCGTAGAGCGGGTGATTGAGGATATGGGTCCGCAAGCCGGATTCTTACGCGAACCAGACGACCTTTTCATCGATAACAGCGATATACTCTACGTTGCCGACCGGGGGAACGACCGAATCGTAAAACTCGATTTGCACGGCCGAGCCCTGAATGTCTTTACCGCCGAAGATACAGGGGGGCTGAATAATCCGAGGGGAGTATACGTGCACTCCGACGGAGACCTTTTTATTGCCGACACCGGGAATGAACGAATTCTCCATCTCTCGCCGAATGGCGATTTTGTTGAGGAATTTACCGCGCCTGAGACGAAACTCCTCGGCGAAACATTCACCTTCGACCCGATGAAAATTTACATCAACAACACCGGTATCATGCACGTGCTGAAAAGCCAGGCCTTTCTGACGATGGACGCAAGAAACGCTTTTCGCGGTTTAGTTGGAGCAAGCCATCTCGATTTTAACCTCGGTGCATGGATAGTGAGTTCTTTTGCGACGGGGGAGCAGAAGGATCGACTGGCTAAGCGCCAACCGCCTCCTTACTCGAATTTCGTTATCGATGCAAATGGGATGATCTATGCTGCTGTAGTGAAGAAAGAAGAAGATCAGATTAGGAAAATTAATTCGGTGGGGGAAAACATATATCCCTCCGGCATTTTTTACGGCGAGCGTATCATTGACGAATTCGGAGTGGTTCAATTGCCTCATTTCGTCGATATCGCCGTCGATCCGTTAGGCGTCATTTACGTGCTCGAGCAGAGGAGTGGGAAAATCTACCAATACGATCAGGAAGGAAACAACCTCACGGTTTTCGGTGGAATTGGTGACTTGAAGGGTATGTTCAGCCTTCCAACGAGTCTGGAGATAGATTCGAAAGGGTACCTCTACGTTTTAGATGCAAATCTTAAAAATATTACGGTTTTCAAACCTACAAGGTTTATCCAGGTGGTGCATAGAGCGGTTGATTTTTACAGCCGTGGAGAGTACGAGGAAGCCCTCGAAGTCTGGCGGGAGGTGCTCTCTATCTGTTCGAATTACGCTCTGGCGCATAAAGGAATCGGTAAAGCTCTCCTAAAGGCCGATCAGTACGAAACATCCATGACCGCTTACCTCAAAGCCGACGACCAGGACGGGTATACCGCCGCGTTCGAGGAACACCGGCATGGATTGTTTCGGAAGTACTTCTTTCTTGTCGTTCTCGTGTTCGCAGTCGCAATTTTCGGACTATCCTGGGCTATCACCCGATTGCGCAGACGCGCCGCCGCCGCGGCCGACAACCTCTACCACGAGTGGCAGGGAGAATAGATGGTTGAACTGAAGTTTGCGCTTGCCCTTCTATTTTATCCTCGGCAGGCGTTCGTCGCCTTGAAAATAGAACGGTCGCGAACCGGATATCTCGGCGATATCGCTATGCTGGTTTCCGTTGTTCTGGTAAGAATAGCATTTATTTATACTACCCACTTCCCCCTCGCTGCGCTCAAACCCAGGGACTCCAATTTGCTGCTGGAAGTCGTTCGGATGGTCATACCCCTTCTCACCTGGGTGGTGGCAAATTCTGCGGTTACCTCAATTTTCGGCGGCGAAGTGATGCCGAGGCAGACTCTCAAAGCGTCGGTGTTTGCCATGCTTCCGTATGTCGTGCTTACCATCCCTCTCGCTCTTGTCTCGCGGGCCCTCGGTGCCGGTGAAGAAGCTTTTTTTGTCGCGCTGCAGACGCTGATATTGACGTGGGTAGGCGGGTTGCTGTTTTACGCCGTGATGGTGCTCAACGACTACACTATCGTGAAAACAATCTGGATATGCGTATTAAGCATCATCGGTATGCTTCTCCTCTGGGCGGTACTCCTCCTGGCGTACGCCTTAACCGGGCAGCTCTACTCGTTTATCTCGCGATTTGCTCTTGAGCTTAAGATGCTCTACCTGGAACGATAATGAGAAAAGCATTGCTACTACTGCTGTTCTGTTTTCTTATAGTCGATGGGGCGGCAGCCGAAATACCGGATGGTTATACGGTCGCCGTGCAATCGAATAATCTCGATCTCTATTATCTGAAGGAAGACGCGTCGATACTGATCCATGACAAGCGCTCCGGTTATACCTGGAATTCGAGCTACGACATAGACGATCCTATTGTCGAGAAAACAAACAGGCTGTGGAAGGGTAGCATGCGTTCACTCGTTAATATGATATATACCAACTTCACCGAGATAATGATTGCCAATCCCGTAACTGCCGGGGCCGTATTGGATATAGAGCCTATCCCGCAGGGACTGCACATTACCTATTTTTTCGAGGAATTGGCTATCAGTTTCGGTGTTGTAATAACGCTGATCGACGACGCCCTGCGTGTATCCATTCCCGTGTCTGAGATCCGGGAAGAGGCAAACTTCGGCATTACCAAAATCAGGGTACTTCCCTTCCTCGGCGCCGCACCCAATTCAGAGGACGGTTATATACTTTACCCTGATGGAAGCGGCGCGCTTTACAGATTCCGCGAGGAGACGTACCGTCCCAGAAAAGAGCTCTCCTGGAATGTATACGGCACCGACCTCACGAATCTTGACCTTTGGCTCGAGACACAGCATTTGGAGCAGGCTCATCTGCCGGTGTTCGGCATGAAGCGCCGTGGCGCGGCTTTCGTCGCGGTAATCGACGAGGGTGAACACGACGCCTCGATACACCTCTCCCCAAGCGGGCATCTTACCCGCCTTAACCGGATTGCAGCCGAATTCACCTACCGCAGGATTTTCACCTACCTGGGTCCGAATATGGTCGAAGTTCCCAAGGTGGAGCCGGAAATTTCATTTGAAAATCGTGGCGTAACGTATCTCTTCCTCTCGGACTCGCAGGCGAGCTACAGCGGCATGGCGAACGCCGTGAGGGAGTTCTTTCTAACAAACGGTACGCTTGCGGATTCCGGCGATATAGGGCCTGATGCGCCCTTAGGCCTGAATCTCTTCATGCGAGTCAAAGAAGACCGGCTGTTCCTGGACCGGTATGTTAATATGACCTCCTTCCAGGAGGCTCAGGATATCCTGGAGGAGTTTCATAACAGGGGTATCGAGAACATACATATCGGCCTTCACGGCTGGACAAAAAAAGGTTACGGGAGTCCTCCCGTCCATTTCCCTCCCGCCCGGGATATCGGGGGTATAAAAGGTCTGAAAAACCTAGCATCGTATGCGGCGTCGGCCGGAGACACGCTTTTCCTCAGAGACGATTTCATGATTCTTCGAAAAGCGGCGGCAAAATTTTCGACTAGAAGGGATGTCGTATTCAACAGGCTTGATATCGCGATTACCAGCCAATTAAGAGACGTGTACCTGTTCAATCCCATACGTTCCTGGGAGCGGTATACTGATGACTTTCTACCCGCGGCGAAGCGGCTCGGCGTCGCGGGAGTCGATTTCGGCCAAATAGGTAATTGGCTGTACCGCGATTACAATAGGCGATATCCGGTGACGCGAAGCGGTGCCGCCGGTTACTGGAGTACAATGCTCGAAGAAACCCAATCCGAACTCGGATATACCGCTGTCGGAGGCGGTAACGCCTATCTCCTTAAATACGCGGACAGAATTGTCTACATACCCATGGAGGATTCCGGCTATCTCTTAACTACCGAAGCGGTTCCGTTCTTTCAGATGGTTGTTCACGGTCTGATCCTCTATTCGGGTGATCCCGGGAATTTGCTATACGATTACCCGAGGCAGACGCTGCAATGGATAGAGTATGGCTGTATACCTTTCTACCTGCTTACCGCCAGGGATCCGGAGCCTCTGAAATATACGGCGTACAATATCCTTTTCAGCTCGAATTATCTCGACTGGATAGACAAAGCGGCGGAGTTTTACTCAAGGTACAACAACTCAATGAGACCTTTGCTGACTGAGTTTATCGTGGATCACAGCCGTCTGGATCAACAGGTCGTGAGAGTAACGTACGGCAACGGCGCGCGAGTGTATGTGAATTACGGCGAGGAAGCGGTGTTAGTCGAGGGTATTCGTGTCGGTCCAATGGATTACGCGGTGGCAAACGGGGACCTGGAATGAAGCGACAACGAACGTTTACTATCGAGCGGCGTAAAACTGCTGAAGCATTCTTTTTCCTCACTCCCTGGTTCATTGGCGCGGCGATGTTTTTTATTTTACCAATCCTGCAGTCTGTCCGTCTTTCCTTCAGCGAAATCACGACCTTTGTCGGTTTTAAGATGCGTTTCATCGGCCTTGCCAACTACGCCAGAGCCTTTATTTGGGATATAGAGTTTCTGCCGATGTTCGTCGAAGTAGTGAGTCAGACATTAATCAACATGCCGCTAATCCTGGTATTTTCGCTGTTTATCGCGCTGCTGCTGAACCGGGACATACGGTTCAAGGGGTTTTTCCGGGCATCTTTTTTTCTCCCGGTTCTTCTGGGGACCGGTTTCGTAATGCAGCAGCTTCTCGGGCAGCGGGTAGATGAGCAGGCGAGCGAAATCGCCCGCGGTATCCTCATGCCGAAACAGGTGCTTCTCTATC
>JABGPX010000376.1 GCA_018644745.1 Spirochaetales bacterium | reverse complement strand
GAGAATAGCTGTACAGGAAGAAATGGGAATAGAGGAGCGTCTTACACAGGATGAAACCGCCGTCCTGGGAAGGCCTTTTAGCCCCTTACGGTCGGTGGCAGCCAGAGTATTCTGGCACTCCTATCTTTCGCGCCGCGGTATTACAGAAGTTACTTAAATCCTCCAACAGACCGCTAATATCAAAGCATCTATTGTTCGATAGTATGTATATGCGACGTATTTTATACCTATCATGTTTTTTACTGCTTGTTTTTCTCTCCGGATGTATGACCAATGGCTGGGAATCCCGGGAGGTTCCCGCCGCCGCGGCAGATTACCGTAAGGCGGGTTACATAACCGTAGATAAGAATGTGTGGAACATCTTTTTCATGAAATCTCCCGCCCAGCGGCGCGATGAACTCCTGTCGGATGCAGAAAACCAGGCAAAAGAAGAGTTCGGAAATGAGGCTCTTATCGCTAACACAAGGCTTAGCTCACAATGGAGCCCATACTCCCTGCTGTTAAGCCTGAATATGCTTGGATTTGTGGAACGAGGTGTATTGCGCGCTGACGTATTGGTACCTCTCCCGCCGCCTCCCCCAAAGCCAGAACCCAAACCGGCGCCCGAGCCCGAACCGGTACGAACGGTTCTTATTTCATATCCGATAGAACCTCGAGAGCGCTTTAATGATAATTGGGGTTATATTGGTCTCGAGTACCTTACTCAGGATGAGGTGAAAGAAAAAATTAAAACTCGTCTTGACAAGCGAGAGGCTGATCCGGAAGATTACCAGCGGGAATACGCAAAGATTTCCGAAGGCGGCGAGGTCCTCATCCATATCGGCCGCCAGGACCTGATGCACGCCAATACCCTTTGGTACTCCTACTCGGTTGCAAACGGCGCAAAGACCCTTATCAGCAGGAAGGGAAATGAAGGCATCCCCAATATTAAAGGTCGGGACGGGAACTGGTGGAACACCCTCACCGTATCGCTGGACCAACCAATAGCTGATTACATCAATGTAACTGTAACCGATTCCAAATCCGAGCAGACATACGAGTTCAAGGTGATCAGAACCGAACAAGTCATGTAACACCAGGAAACAAACTGATGCTCACTAACTCAACGAGAAGTGCACTGGCTTCCTCTCTCATCTCATTCCTTCTCAGCGCTGTTCTGCTTACCGTTACAAAGCTGAAGGCCCCATATGAGATGCTGCTCGCGGACAGGTTTCTTCCGGGCGCAGGCTGGATAGAAATAGCAGTGCTGGCGTTGTACGCTGCCTGGCTGGTGTATCGAATAACTCATAGCGCCGAGCCGTCGAAAATTAGAATCAGAATCTGGCTCGCTTTTTCTATTGTCTTTTTTAGTCAATTTATTCTCGGCGTGGCGGGATTGGAAAAATTCCTCATGACCGGTTCGCTTCACGTTCCCGTCCCTGCGGTGGTAATTGCAGGACCTCTGTTTCGTGGTGCCCGTTTTTTCATGCCGGTCCTTTTTCTATCCACGGTAATACTCGTCGGTCCTGCCTGGTGCAGCCACCTCTGCTATATCGGTGCCTGGGACGGGCTGGCGGCAAATGCAAAGAAGTTCGCCGGGGAAATCCCAAAAAAGCTGGTCTGGCTGCGGACAGGTGTTTTCATTGCGACGCCGGCCCTGGCCCTGATTCTCAGAGCATCCGGTGTTCCCGGCATGACGGCCGCTTATATAGCTATCGGATTCGGCG
>JABGPX010000243.1 GCA_018644745.1 Spirochaetales bacterium | reverse complement strand
GCTCCTGGTGACATCGGGCGCCGCCGGTTTGTGGCAATCTTTCGGTATCAGCCCCGGTATGAAACTGATGGGAAGACGAATTGTTGATCAACGGACCGATTCCACCGTTTCCGCGGCAGTCCGAAGACTTGCACGCTCAGGTTTAGTGCTTCTGAGTCCTTTACTGGTTTTCTCCGTGCTTGCAACGGCAAGGTACACTGCCTGGCATGATCGGTTACTAGGTTTTAGTACGGCCTCCGCAACTGAGTACCCTGAGCCGAGACGCGCCTGGTTCCGGCGAAGCTGGACAGCTGGGGTTCTATTGCTTGCCGCGGCTGCATTGGTCGTTTCTGTAATTATCACACGAGTCGATCTCGTAAAGCTCTTCACAGATTTCGACAACACTGCCGGCATACGAAAGCAGATTGCAAATCCCAACTGGGGTATCCTCGTCGAAGGCGGGCAACTGCTCCTGGTAACGCTTTTCATGGCGTTGATGGCAACGTTGTTTGGGATCGTCATCGCGGTACCCTTAAGTTTTGTGGCGGCGCGCAATCTCAGCGTAGGAGTCGTTGGGCGGTCTGTATACACCGTAATTCGAGGTCTACTCAGCATCCTCCGTTCCGTTCAACCGTTCATCTGGGTGATTGTATTCGTAGTATGGGTGAAGCCTGCTAATGCACCGATGGCAGGCGTCCTCGCGCTTTTCATTCATTCAGTCGCTGATCTGACAAAGCTTTATTCCGAGCGGCTGGAATCAATTGATCCGGGACCGGTAGAGGCTATTCGCGCAACCGGGGCAAACCGGCTGCAGGTGATCATTTACGGGATCATCCCTCAGATCGTCAACCCATACATGTCTTTCACCATCTACCGATGGGATATCAATGTCCGCATGTCTACGCTGGTTGGAATGGTCGGAGGAGGCGGTATCGGCCAGCGCTTACTGCAAGAGATGCGCGTGAATGATTACAGTGACGCAGTCGTCCTCATGATTCTGATCATGTTCGCTGTCTGGGCGATGGATACGCTGTCTGCGCGTCTTCGGGAGCGAATCGAAACCGGTTCGAGCAGACTTAAGCTTGAAAACTATGCAATGCGACTGAGGACAAAGATTTCCAGCCGTGGCGTTGACGAAGGCTGGCGTAGCTTGTGGTAGGAGGCTCCAATCTCATATCAGCTCGGCTGTTCTTCGAGGTACTCCCGGAAGTCATCGAGACGAGTGCGGCATTTTGTGCGTAGCATTCAATTGCCAAGTAAGTGAGACCCAAACCTCAGCAAAAGGGAGTTTGAGAGAACTGGTGGCGGAATCGGATTCATCCTGTTCCAATAGATCAGGCTTCTCGATTATAAATCCGCCGGAATCTCGGTGTGGTTTATCGCAGTTATCGTTGCGATTTTCGATTATGTCAGTTCTGAAATAAGAAACAGGCTCTCCTAAAACGTGGGTCGTCCGAGGGGTTTCATCGGACGACCTGCGTTTTTAGTCCATTATAATAAAAAATGAACCCAACCCTGAATTAATTCAATCTTACTTGTCACACAATATCTGGTGTGCTAATATCAGTGGTGCTCCGATTTTGACCCTATATGTAGTGCATTGGGTATTGATTTAAAAACACACAGGTAGCTGATGAAATGAGGTGCCCCCACTGTAGCGGGATAGAAGACAAAGTTTTTGAGTCGCGGCAGAATGCAAGCGGCACCGTTATCAGAAGACGCAGAGAATGTGCTGTATGCGGTTACCGATTCACATCATACAAACATATAGAGGAAAAAAAACTAAAAGTCATTAAAAGAGACGGTAGGCGTGAGCCCTTCGATCTGAGAAAGCTTGAAGTAGGCATACAGCAGTCTCTTGAAAAGCGTCCTGTTTCTGAAGAAGTAATAGAAACAATGCTGCATCAAACTAAAGACGAAGCAATGCTCAAAACAAGGAGCGGCCTCGTCCTTGCCGCTTCTGATCTAGGCGACATGGTTCTTCGAAAACTCTATGCCATGTATTTTATAAGGAGTAGGTATAATGAAAAGAACTATCTCAATTCTTCTTCTGCAGGTTGTTATTTCAACTCTTGTCTTTGCCAACGGTAAGCAAGAGCCTCTCGGCAGCGAAGATAATCCCATCGTCTGGTCTTTCGTTCCTTCAAGCGGCAGCACCGAAATTGCCGCAGGTGCAAAAGCGGTTGCACAACTCATCTACGACAAAACTGGTTTATACGTGGAAATCAACGTTGCGACCCTGTATTCCGGCGTAATCGAGGCTCTTGAGAGTGACCCGCCCTCGGCACATATGACATCCCTCGCCACGTTCGCATATGTAATGGCAGCGGATAGAGGCGTCTCGGAAGCCGCACTCGTATCAGTTCGATATGGAAGTCCTTTCTATAACGGTCAGATTATCACAACAGCCGGATCAGGAATCTCCAAACTCGAAGATCTTGCCGGTAAATCCTTCGCACGCCCCGATCCTCTTTCTACCAGCGGCTGGATTATTCCCATGCTCAGCATGAGAGCCGCCGGAGTAGATCCGGACAAAGATCTCAAGGAAGTTGTGGATGCCGGCGGTCACACCGCTGTCGTTTCTGCGGTATACAGCGGAGACGTGGACGCGGGCGCGACCTTTGTCGATGCCAGAGTAAATATCGAAGACGATCATGCCGATGTCATGGACAAGGTAGTAGTCATGGCCGTGTCACCCAACATCCCCAACGACGGCGTTCAGTTTCATCCCTCGGTACCTCAAGAAACCCGAGACATCCTTGTCGACGCACTGATAGAGATCATTGTTACCGACGCAGGGCAAGCCGCTTTTAAGAATGCCTACAAATGGAATGACTTGGCTCGCTATGGTGATGATTTCTACGATCCTTTCCGGCAGGTACTGCAGGCAGCAGGGCTGAAAGCAGAAGATTTGATAGAGGAATAATCTGCGAATAACCACCGCAGAGTTAGTTTTCGTGCATTTAAAGGAGGGGTTATCCCCTCCTTTTTTATAGCAAAAGGCAGGAACAACGCTAGAAATCAAAAACCTTACTAAGGTATATGATGACGGCACCGTAGCGCTGAAGAATCTAAGCTTCTCCGTTGAAGATGGGGAATTCCTGGTAGTTATCGGGCTGAGCGGATCGGGATTGCCTGAGCTCTCATGCAGCAGCCGGAGATTATTCTCGCGGATGAACCGGTGGCCAGCCTGGATCCGGTACTCGCCCACAGCATCCTCGGTCATCTTGAAGATCTCAATCAGACTGACAAGATCACGGTTATCTGCAGCCGTCATTATATCGACCTGGTACAGTGGTATTCCACCAGAGTCATCGGTCTCAAAGATGGCGAACTCGTGTATGAAGGGGACCGGGAAAGTATAAGAAAAATGACCGACGTGCAGTTCAAGGATATATATGGACAGGAAGCCGTACGGGTAGGTGCCGGCCTTACTGGGGAGGCGGCGGAATTGGGTTTATCCTAGTGCAATACATTCGACTCCTCGATTATAGATCCGCCGGAATTTCGGTATGGTATATCGCAGTGACTGTTGCTATTCTCGATTACGTCAGTTCGGAAATCAGAAACAGGCTTTCCTAACAAAAAAGGTCGTCCGATGGATTTCATCGGGCGATCTGCTTCTTAATTTGCTCACATTTTTCTATTTGTTCATGCTGCTAATTCTACCTGTAAAAAATCCGGAAATAGACCCCAAAATAATTCCATCTTACTTGTCACACAATATCTGGTGTGCTAATATCAGAGGTGCGCCGAATTTGACCCTATATGTAGTGCATTAGAAGTTGATGTAAAAACACACAGGTAGCTGATGAAATGAGGTGTCCCCACTGTAACGGGATTGAAGACAAAGTCATTGAGTCGCGACAGAATGCAAGCGGCACCGTAATCAGGCGACGAAGAGAATGCGCCGGATGCGGTTATCGATTCACATCATACGAACATATAGAGGAAAAAAAGCTAAAAGTTATTAAGAGAGACGGCAGGCGAGAGCCTTTCGATCTGCAAAAGCTCGAAGTGGGCATACAGAAGTCTCTTGAAAAGCGGCCGGTTTCAGAAGAAGTAATAGAAGCCATGCTTCATCAGATCGAAGATGAAGCGATGCTCAAAACAAGGAGTAGCCACGAGCTCGCCGCTTCTGATCTTGGCGATATGGTTCTTCAAAAACTCTATACCATCGATCGAGTCGGTTACGTGAGGTTTGCCTCGGTCTACCGCATGTTCGACAATGTCGAAGAGTTTATCAAGGCGATTGAAGATCTGTCCCAGCAAAGCGGAGACGATTCAGAGAAAAAGTAGATAAAGTAAACCTGGGAGGGGAACTTTTTGGCTTCGCAACAGAAAGATCTCAACTGGCGAAATTTCCTTGGACGTGGAGTAGAAAAGCCTGCGTTGAGAAAGGTTATTAAGCGAGACGGCAGTCTCGAGCAGTACAACCGGTGGAAGATCGCGTCGGCTATCAGCAAAGCAGTATCCGCCGCCCTTGAAGAGGAGGATAAAGAACTCGTAGAGAGTTTGACTGACCTTACCGAAGCAAAGCTGCAGGATTTCATGAAGAACCGGCATCCCAATTCGGCGCCGGCAATCGAGGAGATCCAGGATATCGTAGAGACGGTGTTGGTCGAATCGAGCAAAGTATCAATTGCAAAGGCGTACATCATCTACCGCGCGCGCCACGAGGTTATCCGGGACACCCAGAAGTTGATGCTCGACATCAACAGTACAATGGGCGGATACCTTTCGCGATCGGACTGGCGGGTAAATGAAAATGCCAATGTCAATTTTTCACTGGGAGGATTGATACTACACAATTCCGGCGCCATCACAGCCAACTACTGGCTGAAGAATATTTACACGCCGGATATTGCCGATGCCCATCGCAACGCTGAAATGCATATCCACGATCTGTCAATGTTTTCCGGCTATTGCGCCGGATGGTCGTTACGGCAGCTTATTCTGGAAGGACTGGGAGGAGTCCCCGATAAGATCACCTCGACACCGGCGAAACACCTTTCGACCCTGTCGCAGCAGATGGTGAACTTTCTGGGGATTATGCAGAATGAGTGGGCCGGCGCACAGGCGCTTTCAAGTTTCGACACCTTTCTCGCGCCTTTTGTAAAAATCGACAATCTCACCGAAGTCGAAGTTACTCAATCGGTACAAAGCTTCATCTTCGGCGTAAACACGCCGTCGCGGTGGGGATCTCAGGCACCTTTTACCAACATTACTCTCGACTGGATAGTTCCTCAGGACCTATCAGACAAGCCTGCAATTGTGGGCGGTGTCGATCAGGATTTCACCTATGGTGACTGCCAGAGAGAGATGGACATGATCAATACGGTCATCCTGAAGCTCATGCTCAAAGGCGACGCAAACGGCAGAGGATTCCAATATCCTATCCCCACATATAATATTACAAAGGATTTTGAGTGGGATTCGGAGAACGCGGAACTGCTATTTGAAATGACCGCAAAATACGGGACACCGTATTTCCAGAACTTTGTAAATTCCGATCTTGACCCTGCCGACGTAAGATCCATGTGCTGCAGGCTTAGGCTCGATAAACGAGAACTCCGTAAGCGCGGAGGTGGGCTCTTCGGCTCTGATGAGTTCACCGGTTCGATCGGCGTTGTAACCATTAATTTACCAAGAATCGGCTACCTATCAAACACAAAGAATGATTTTTACGACCGGCTCAATCGTTTAATGGATCTATCGGCGGAGTCGCTTTCAATAAAGCGGAAAGTCATCAACCGGCTCTTGGAGTCCGGTCTTTTCGCATATACCCGCCGATATCTCAGCCACTTGAACAACCATTTCTCAACAATTGGACTCGTAGGGATGAATGAGTGCGTTTTGAATTTTATCGGATCGGATATAACTTCGCGTGAGGGCAGGGATTTTGCCATTGAGGTACTTGACCACATGAGAGCCAGGCTCGCAGATTACCAGGAGGAAAGCGGAGAGCTTTTCAATCTCGAGGCGACTCCTGCGGAGAGCACCAGCTATCGGCTCGCGAAGCACGACAAGACAGCATATCCGGATATAATTACTTCCGGAACTGATGATGTGTATTACACCAATTCTACCCAGCTTCCGGTAGATTATACAGAGGATATTTTTGAAGCCTTAGACCAGCAGGAAGAGCTGCAGATAAAATATACCGGAGGAACGGTGTTTCACGGGTTTATTGGCGAAGCTATCGACGATTGGCGAGCCTGCCGCAATCTAGTACGGACAATCGCAAGCAGCTATCGAATACCCTACTTCACTATCTCCCCTACTTTCTCGGTATGCCCGGTTCATGGATACCTAAAGGGAGAGCAATCTCGATGCCCAAAATGCCGCGAAGAAGAGCGGCAGCAGATAATTGACCAGATTCAGCAGTTGGAAGCAGAAAAAAGCGCTTTCGCTCGAAACTAGAATTTTCTAGACCAATACCGCTTTTCACCTTGGGGGGGGAATGAAAACTATTAAAGAATTGGATAATGAGATCAAGGATCTTCAGAATCGACTTGAATCGGTGGAAGGCAGCCCGACGGAAGTGTATACCAGAATCGTAGGGTATTATCGGTCCTTGAAAAATTGGAACAAGGGAAAAAGGGAGGAGTTTAGACACCGAACCCTCTTTACGCCGGAAACCCGAAACACGGATGCCGCATCAAACGCCGGCTCGGGTGCCGCGTCGACCGCCGCAGCGCAGGCAGTTGATCAAACGATTACCAGAAATGAGCCGGTAAGGCATATGTATTTCTATCGGATGAGCTGCCCAAATTGCCCGGCGGTTAAGGAGTTGCTGGACGAATTAGAGATGCCGGGATCCGCTGTAAATGTAGACACAGAGACGGGTATGGCTTCCGCTCTCGCTTTCAACATCTACGCAACACCAACGGTAATCTTCTTTAACGAGGATGAAAACGAAGTATTCCGCACCACTAGCACAGCAGATATCCGAGTCAGGTTCCCTGTGCTCGCGAATGTGCCTCAGACGGCCTAAGCAGGTGTAGCTTATGTCCCTGACAAAGCTGGGACTCATAAAAACTTCTCTTATCGACTACCCGGGTGAGGTAGCCGCGGTTATTTTCACGCCGGGATGTAATCTACGTTGCCCTTTTTGCCATAATCCGGAACTCGTCACCGGCGAGACGTTAGAAGATATGCTTTCCGTGGACGAGATACTCTCCTTTCTCGAACGGAGGAAAACGGTACTCGGAGGTGTGTGTATCACAGGCGGTGAACCCCTTATCCACGAGGATCTATCAGAGCTGACATCGGAAATTACTGCTTTAGATCTGAAAATCAAGATCGACACGAACGGGACGTTCCCGGAAAGGCTTTCGCAGGCCACCCCTTCCTTTGTTGCGCTGGATGTGAAAACATCCCCCGGCAAGTACGATCTGCTTTCAGTCAGCGATGCGGATCTCCAGTATGATCTTTTTGATAGCGAATATTCCAGCGAATCCTATTGGTCCAAAATAGAAAAGACCATGGCTTGGATTTCGACAAACGACATAGCTTACGAGATAAGAACAACCGTGGCCCCGGGCATTGTTACGCCTGATGACATCGACAAAATAACGACAGCAATCGCAGCAGCGATGAACCCGCCGGGAAAGCATTCCAATCGAGGGTTATACATTCTTGCCGGGTTCCGGCCGGAAATTACCTTACACCCTTCTTATTCCAACGTCGCACCATACCCCGCGGATATTCTTGAAGAAATGCAAAGCATCGCTATAGAAAAAGGGCTGAAATGCTCGATTCGCTGGAACCGCGAAGGCAGTTGAGAGTATATTGCACCCATGAAGCGCGTTCTCGTATTCGGCACATTCGATCTTATTCATCCCGGGCACATAAACTTCCTGCGCCAGGCCCGAAGGCGCGGACGGTGGCTTATTGTCTCAATAGCACGAGACGGTTTTGTTTCTCATATGAAAAAGAGAGCTCCCGTACATACGGAGCATGAACGGCTTACTAGGATTTTGGAAACTAGGCTGGTAAAAGAAGCCTATTTAGCGGATGAGGAAATCGGCACATACGCGGTTATCAGGGAAGCCAAACCGGATATCATCTGCCTCGGCCACGATCAGGACATGTTAAAGGATAACCTGCTCAATTGGCTTCGTGAGCAGAAAATAGAAATTCCCGTCGTGACTCTCTCGGCCCATAAAGCCCACCGATACAAATCATCAAAAATAAGAAAGCATCACGAAATATAAGAATCCTCCTCTCAATCAAGACTAGTCGAGGAATTCTGCGTTTAGCGGGTCCTTTCCATTTAAATAATTCACCGAAACCATCCATTTATATCCGGACACCCAGGGATCGCTGAAACGGAATATGTATAGCGCTTCATTGTGATAAAACTCCACCACCTCGCGAACCTGAACATTTATGCCATGTATATCCTGAAACATAAAATCCATCTTTTCACCGGAATCTGAGACAAACTCTATTCTATCGGTGAACAGGGAAAGGCGGCCTCGATCATGTTCAACCATAGGTTCCCGACGAAAACCCCGCCAAATGACTAAATTATCATCGGTAAATATCGGCTCTGAAGACTTATCTTTTTCTAATTTGGAAAGTAATACCTTGGTTCGGTCGAGCTGCCACAGATTCCAGGTCCTCACGGTTTCATGATGAAGAACTCCTTTCTTGCGTTCAAAAAAACCATGGACATTGTAGTCGACCGAATAACCACATCCAGTGCACCGGAGCGTATGCAGTTTTGATCGGAGCGTGCCAATAGCATTACACTCAGGGCACATAAACAGTGCGAGTTCGACATGCTCTGCCCGATGCCGACCGCGATATTTATTCATGTGCTCTCTCTGATAATCCCATTCATCATAGAGAAGTAGCTCTCCCAGCCGGGTATGAATCGCCTCTGCACTCATGGTCTTCAGCTCATCTACGGTGAACCCCATCTTGAAATCTACCGTAATAGGACCATTGCTTCGCTTCCTCGACCATCTTGGGAGGCAGATATAAGCTCCTTTCAAAATGGGAATTACTACTGGTATTTTTAGCGCTTTGATAAGTTTGGATGTTGTAAAGAGCGGTTTGAGGCTGTGGCCATCCCAATTCCGCATTCCTTCCGGGAAAATTCCTATAACTTCTTTTAGTTTTTTTACGCGAAAAATGTTCCTGACAGTTTCAAAATCTGATATCGCTTTTGACTTGGGAATTGCCCCAACAAGCCCGAGGAGGAATTTCATCACCGGAATGCGAAATTGGAAATCCGAGACAACATAGTGAACCGTCTGGGGAGTATAGAGACCGACAAAAAAGGGATCCCAGAATCCGACATGATTAGGAAGAATGGCAAACGGCGGCTCCAACTCCGTTACAATATGTCGGTTCTCTACCCGCAATTTGTAGCGGGTATATAAGAAAACACCAACTGTTCTCCTCAAAAAATTTATCATCTTCGGATTGGAAGCTAACTTCACTGCCATGGAAACTCCAAACTATTCATATGGGCACGTCTATTTACCGCTACATTGACCCGCAGCACATACGAAACGGTAAACCATTCTGTCGGCAAAACAATATGTGGGTTTTTCGATGTGCTCATATGTTTATGTTATTCTCGATTCGTACCGACATGAACTCGAGGCACTGATTGTACCACTCTGAATCACCTTGGCAAAGGCGCCTTTTCTCGGCATCACGCAATCCCCAACTGTCTGAAATATAGCGCAGCCATGATGACACTCTTTCCCGATTTGGGTTACTTCCAATTCCGCATCATCAATAAAGATTCTTGTGCCGATAGCTAGGTCTCCGACAGGTATGCCGCGCGTAGTGAAATTCTCGGCAAAATCACCGGGAGTTAGCTCAACTCCTTTCCCCCTCATACTCTCGATATCTTCATCCGCAAGCAGAGAAACCTGGCGATGCCAGGGCCCGGCGTGGGCGTCGCCCTCGATCCCATGGTCCGCAATTAAAACGGCGCTATCAATCGGTGTCTTCTGCACGCCTTTCTCTTGGGATATATTAATCGCAATAATTGTAAAAGAAATATCAGCCATTATTAGTCCTCCCTAACCGGTGAAACCAGGCGTTGGTATTCCTCAGGAGTGTTGATATTTTCGATATCCTGGCCCGGTTTCAACTGTATAAACTTCGTTTGAATCAGGTTGTACAGCATCCTTATTTTTTTCTCCCCTTGCGTTATGAGCTCTTCTATGCGGAACAAAATCTCCTTTCGATATACAGC
>JABGPX010000322.1 GCA_018644745.1 Spirochaetales bacterium | reverse complement strand
GCCGATAGAAACAATATGCGAGTGCCCTGCGTGCAAACGATACACCCGGGCATATCTGCGCCACCTTTTCAAAGCTAATGAGATCCTTGGAATTATGCTGGCAACAAGACACAATTTAGAGTTTCTGGAAAATTTAATGAGAGATATTCGATCAAGCATTGAACAAGATACATTTGTCGAGTTTAAAAAGAATTTTCTTGAGACTTATCTGTCAGGGGCGGCGTTAGGTTGAGCCAGGAAAGCGACATACAGAGAAGTTCCTTTACCACAATCCTCATAATGATTTGCACTCTTGTATCACGGTCGTTAGGGTTTGTGCGGCTCATCGTTGTTACCACTTTTTTCTCTCAGGAAAAAGCCGATATCATAAATCTTGCATTTTCTATTCCGAATAATCTTCGTAAGCTTCTAGCCGAAGGCGCTTTGTCTTCCGCGTTTATTCCCGTGCTTTCTGCGAATCTCGTAGATACTCCCGACGGGAGCAATGCCCGCAAGCTCGTTTCCAGTATCGTGAATCTACAAATTCTTGTTATACTTCCGCTTTGCCTGCTGGCTATAATATTCTCAGAATTTCTCATTAGCGAAGTTCTATCGGAGTTTAATGATCCTGAACAGATTGCCGCCACAGCAAACCTGTTTCGATGGGTTATAGGTTACCTATTGCTTATCAGCATAAGCGCTGTGCTGATGGGGGTGCTGAATACTCACCACCGATTTATTGTGCCGGCAATAACACCGATTCTATTTTCCGTGGCAGTCATCCTATGCATTCTCACGCTCCGCGGTAAGTTGGATATATACGTAATGGCCGTTGGAGTACTCGCAGGGGGAACACTTCAGATTCTTTTTCAATATCCGCAATTTCATAGATTAGGGTATCGTTTCAGATTTAATTTTGATTTCAAGAATCCCGAGTTCAGAAAAGTTATCCGGCGCTGGCTGCCGATACTCGCAACTTCATCCGTTTTCGCGATTACACAGCAGGTAGCTATTCGCTTTGCAAGTGGATTGGGCGACGGCAGTGTTACGGCTGTTTCGATCGCGCTGGTATTTTTTCAGCTTCCTTTCGGTATTTTTTCCGCGGCAATTACCACGGTGATGTTCCCACGGATGAGCCGTCAGGCGGCGAGAAATGACTCGCACGGCCTAAAAGAAAGTCTTCAATACGGCTTGCGGTACATCTTTGTCCTTCTTGTTCCTTCGGCGGTATTCCTCTGTTTAAACAGCAGGCAGTTAATTGGAACAGGTTTCCTCCAGGGGGAATTTAAGCTGCATAATGTGCTTATGGCAGCCCCGGTACTTGTGTATTACTCCATTGGATTGTTCAGTGTCGGCTCTTTTACTTACATGCAGAGATTCTTTTATTCAAGAAATGAGTATAAGACTACTTTTTTTGTTACCCTCGCGCTCGCGGCAGCCGACATTGGTCTCTCTCTCTGGCTTAAAGAGACAGAATTACGGACAGGAGGTATCGCGTTGGCAAACACGATTTCATTTTCTTTAGCCGCCTTCTGCCTATTGATAATAGCAAGGAAAAGGCTTGGATCGATTGAAGGAAGAAAAATCGGGATGACTATTATTAAGGTCTGTATATCAATGGCGCCGGCGGCGGTTCTTGTTATATTGTTTAACAGGATTATAGGCCCTTGGTGGGAAAACGGCAGAACCCTTGTCAATTTCGTTTTGATTTTCTGCTCAGCCGGACTCTTTTCAGGGGCAGT
>JABGPX010000016.1 GCA_018644745.1 Spirochaetales bacterium | reverse complement strand
CTTCCATAGTCGATACGAAAACGGAGAATCCGGAGCTCGAGCCGGTCATCGCGGCCGCATGCTCAGCAAAATATGCGGGTATCGTTATCGTAGACGGAGCGGAACCGTGGCAGGGGCTGCCGGTTCTCACCATAGTTCAGGATGTTTACACCGATCCGCAGGTGCCGAACACCGTGGAAACAAAGCTGTATGAAATCGGCAGCCCAAATGAAAACTCGCCAGTGATGTTCACCACCAACTTTTCTCTCACCTATTTCAGCGTTGAAGGTGAAGTGGAACGGAGCAAGGTACCGGCTTATATCTGTGTTGTAGACACGGAAGGCCTCGGAGTTCTTAATGCTTACGCGGGAGACAAAATATCCGCCGAAAAAGTTATCAAGACAATTCAGGAACAGGGGGTCGCAGACAAAGTCAAACATCGCCAGCTTATCATTCCTGGACTGCTGCCGATTTTTAGGGCGGAAATCGAAGACTCATCCGAGTGGACAGAAGTTATAATCGGTCCGGAGAACGCACGCGAAATCCCGGCCTTTCTATCCAGTAACTGGGGCTGAACGCGAGCTTGAATGGCTGATTACACCGTCACGCTTATACCGCAGAATACCACCGTCTCTGTCTCAAACGGCACATCTCTGCTTGAGGCGGTATCCCGCGCCGGGATTACCCTCAACAACCTGTGCGGCGGCGACGGGATCTGCGGGCGATGCAAGATGATAGTACGATCGGGCGCGGTTCCTCAAAAGGTTTCACCTAAACTCACCCGCGACGAAATCGGCAAAGGGTACGTGCTGGCGTGCCAGTTCAACATACATGGGGATCTGACAGTCGAAATCCCCGAAGACACTTATGCAAGAGAAAAAGTTCTTGCTGATGAAGACGCAAAGCGTTTCGAGGACCTTGAAGCCGATCTTGCGTACAAGGAAGATCTTACACCTACACCTCTAATCCAGAAAATGTTCCTTGATCTGGAGAAACCGACATTAGCAAACAATACTGCCGATCATCAGCGCCTTGTAGATGCAATCCGAAAACAATGCGGATGCGATTCACTGCAGACAGGACTCAAGGTTATAAAAAGCCTTTACAACACAATCAGAGAGGCAGATTACATGGTGACTGCCACGGTCGGCACGCGATCAGAAATCTCTGAAGTTATGAACGTCGAGTCTGGAGACACCTCAAGCGACAATTACATGATCGTTATGGACATCGGCACGACAACCATTGTCGCTCATCTCATGGATGTAAACAGCGTCGTTACCATGGGCGCAAAAGCGTGCTTCAACTCCGGCGGCATCTACGGACGCGAGGTTACAGGACGCATGATCGCGGCGGAAAAGAAAGGAGTGGAAGAGCTTCAGCGGCTGCTTGTTTCAGATATTAATCAACTTGCCCAAGACTTGGCCAAAGAACACGCCATATCTCTCCGAAACATAACCGCCATTGTAGCAGCGGGAAACACCGCTATGGAGCACTTCCTCCTTGGGCTAACCACCGATAATATCCGCAGAGAACCCTATATCCCTGTTTCAATTGCTCCTTCGCCTTTCCGGGCGATTGAAGTAGGAATAGAGATCAGTCCCCGGGGCCTGCTTTATTATCTTCCGGGTATTAGCGGGTGGGTAGGAAGCGATATTACCGCGGGAATCCTGGCGACAGGAATCCACGAAACCGATAAATTAAGCCTCCTCGTAGATATCGGCACCAACGGAGAAATAATAATCGGCAACA
>JABGPX010000368.1 GCA_018644745.1 Spirochaetales bacterium | reverse complement strand
CGAGGTGATTCGTTCGCCAGCAGCGCCCGAAGCCCCTCGCGTCCGCTATAGTTTTCTCTCAAAGCGCAGGAGAGCTCGGCCATTGAAACCGTTTGGTCGGTGAACACATGTTTCCGGATTGCTGCCAGACCATCGTAGACGTTTGACGATCCAAATACCCCAACGCCGGGCAGCCGATATTTCACTGATCCGAAAACCAGGTCACTGCCTTTCTCCATACAATCATCGAGCAATGAGGAGAGCAGAGGGTACCGTACATGTTTTTTCTGTTCGTCTCCGCTTATGTGGGTTGCTTTGATATTGAGGTCGCAGAGATGGTCGATCTGTTTTGTATACGCTGACCACAATTGGTCATAGGTATCAAAATGGGCAGGATCTCCCGTCGAAACGCCGATTTTTTTTCCGGTTGTAGTTGATTCGCCGTTATTGAGGGCGAGCTCGAGTGCTTTCGCCAGATTGATGTGCCCCCCGGCAGTTACCCCTTGCTGCTTTCCGGGAACCGCGGCTTCCACACAGCCGACAATTCCGTAATTGAACGCATCCCGGGATGTGGTCCCTTTTTCAATAAGCGCCGGGATAATAACCGCGTCATTAAAAAGTGCCGGCATTCCTGAGCCTTTGGAGATAGTCTCAACTACCTTTTCCCAAACCGCCTGACTGATATTGGAATGCCACCGAAATGAGAGAGCCGGCTGATTCATCCCCAGATCCGCGGTTGCATCCAGACAGGCCAGAGTGAGGGCATTGCAGGCGTCAGATCCATCTTCTAGCTGACCGCCGATTGTGAGATTCTGGAATGTGGTGGCCCTTATTTTGGAACCTATGTTTTCCATGAACTTCATCCACAGACTCAGAAGCAGCTCTCTCGAGTCTTCCGATGAAGGTTCGGCTGAGAAGTAGGGGGACATATATTGATCGAACCGTCCCGTGCTGATTGACCATCCATGCTGTTCGATATGCAGGGCAATATGAATGAACCAGAAACTCTGGAGAGCTTCGTGAAAAGTTTCAGCTGGATAGGCGGGGACTTTCCTGCAGATTCTTGCGATTTCGCGAAGCTCGGCGGCCCGCCTTTCAGAAGCCGTTTCCGCCTCTGCATCTGCCAGATCAGCGTATCTTTCCGCCCATGATATGATACCCCGGCATGTCAGCGATACCGATTCGTAGAAGTCTGCGGCCGCATCATCCTGTGCCGCCGCGGCGCCGGCGTCGGCCCGCCGTATGATTTCAGCCAGGCCGTTTCGAAGCACCTCGGGGTAATCCGCCATCATGTGGCCATAGCCTGTATCCGTTCCTGTTTGATAACCTGCGGCGGATTCCGCCTCCGCCAGTACGAGCTCCTGCGGGTGCCGGGACTTGGTAAAGTGGCCAAGGGTTCGAGTTTTCCAATAGCCGTATGCTTCTTCCGACCAGTTCTTTAGGCCATCCAGGTTGTATTCAGGATAGAGTATTCGGGCTCCGAGCCGGGAAGAGCGTTGCCCGACGATGAGCTCGTCCGGTCGAATGAAAATTGGCATCTGCGTAAATGTTTCATAAAGTGCCGCGGCCTGGCGCCTTCCCGGGGTTTCGCTCTCGGTACGTTTATAAACCTCGGTAAAAAATCGTGCGCGGGAAAAGCAGGTTGAATCAGCGGTGCTGAAGAGCTCCTTGCGGAGCTTTTTGATGCGGCCAGGTATTGGTGCCATGTCGGCAATTATAGCCGTTTTCGATTTGAAGTGCGACTTGAGTTTCGCGATTTGCTCTAATTGCTCCCGAGTCCGGCCTTGTGGTAATATGCGACAACCGCATCATGAATCAATCATCATCAGGCCGGAAAATAACCGAACTTCCCTTCAAAGCCTTGATCCTCTCGATTTACCTGCCGGGATTTCTCATGGCGATAGGCAGCGGAGCGGTTGTGCCTTTTTTACCTCTTTTCGCCAGAGAGTTAGGGGCGGAAATAGGACTCACCGGATTTATTGTGAGTCTCAGCGGCATGGGCATCCTCCTCTTTGATCTTCCGGGGGGACTTCTTACGACGAAAATAGGTTCAAAGAAAGTGATGTTCGTCAGCGGTTTTGCGCTCATCGGACTCTCGATACTTACCGGCTTAAGCACTCGATTGGCCTGGCTGGGGGTGATGATTTTTTTTCGAGGCATAACAAACTCAGCGTGGCAGGTCGCCAGGCTTACCTTTCTCCGGCACGCAATCCCCGTCCATATCCGGGGCCGTTCGCTCTCTCTCATCGGCGGCGTAATGCGGATAGGGAACTTTATCGGCCCAATTGCAGGGGGATACATAGTTCAATACCTCGGCTATCAATACATTTTTTTCTTTCAGGCTTTGCTGACCCTTGCCGGCTTTATCATTTTTATCGTGGTTACGAGGGATATTCACGAGAATGTCGATGTAGGGAACCGCGCCGGCCTAAGAGGGCTGGGCAAGGTCTTTATTCGCCAGCGAAAGATCTTTGCCACAGCCGGATCCGGAATGATCGCACTTTCCCTTCTCAGAACAGCCCGCTCAATCATTATACCCCTGTGGGGCAGGTCTATCGGCTTGAGCGTTTCGGAGATCGGCCTGGTGTTTGGAATTGGCTCGGCGATCGACATGGTCATGTTTATTCCTGCCGGTCAAATGATGGGCCGGCTGGGGAGAAAGTGGGCGGCTCTTGTCGCAACAGGCGGAATTGCCCTGGGACTCTTTCTGATTCCTCTAACATCAGGATTCTCGACATTTCTCCTGGTAAGCCTTCTCATGGGGCTGACCAACGGCATGGGTTCGGGTATAAATATGACCCTTGGTTCAGATCTTGCGCCGGATAAATCTCCCGAGCAATTCCTGTCGCTCTGGCGTTTTATTTCTGATATCGGCCACGTCGCAGGTCCTCTCGCAATCGGCGGCATCGCCCAGGTGATGTCGTTAGCTGTCTCAAGCCTAGCCACCGGCGGCCTTGGCGCAGTCGGAGTTATTATCATGATACTGACGCTGCCTGAGACTTTAAGGCGAAGGAAACGATAACATGAGTGACTATAATCTTGAAGACATAAAGCGCGCATATGACACCCACGCTGCCGAGCGCGACGCGGCAGAACTGGGCGAGAGGAAAACAAAGCATATCAATGAGGCCATTGAGTTTTTCAGGCAGCGAGCCGTTCAAACAGTCCTGGAGATCGGCAGTGGTCCAGGCAACGCCGCTCAGGTTATAGAGGTCGCTGGATTTGATATCGAATGCACCGATATATCACCAAAAATGATCGAGCTGGTACAGGCCAAAGGAATAACCGGCAGGGTTCTCGACTGTAGGGAAATTGAATCTATCGGGAAAACGTATGATGCTGTGTTTTCGGTCAACAGTCTCCTCCATATCCCAAAAGCCGAAATGCCGACAGTACTGCGCGGAATACACAAGGTGATGAAGAAAAACTCGATTTTTATACTTGGTCTGTGGGGCGGAAGTGATATAGAGGGAATATACGACTCCGACCAATACCGGCCAAAGCGGTTTTTTTCCCTGCTTAGTCAGATGACTCTATTATCGCTCCTGACAGAAGTTTTTCAGATTGAGGAGTATCGTCGGATAGTCTTTGATAATGATAAGTTTTTCCACAAGGTTGTAATGATCAAACCCACCGCTGGCGGCTGGCTGTTCAGGGATTAACACACCGTGCGCGCGAAATAGCAGGTCGTGCTACATACGGTCCCGGACACCAAGGGCCTCCATTGGTGCGTGCCCTTCGGCTTCCCGTTCAGAAGGTCGTAGGAAACGCTTCAGGGCGGACTCCAGGTGTCTTTAGATCATACCGTTGCCCGGTCTCTGCCGAGATGTGGATCCCGTGCATGATCTCAAGCACATGATGGGTTAGATCCGATGATGTCCGCTGGGGTGTATCGTTCCTGATTGCTACGGCTGCGTCGGCTACACCGAGTCCTCTGCTATTCTCAGCGTACGCATGCGTCAAAGGGATTGAATGCCAATCTTTATTGTTGGATCGTTTGACCTCCACAGTTCCGCCGAATGTATTTGGGTCCGGGACGGTCATACTTCCTTCGGTGCCATAGATTTCAATTCCAGGCAGATGATGCGCCCAGATGTCAAAGCTTGTGATGATTGTGCCTATGGCGCCGTTCTGAAAATCGAGGTTGCCCACGACATGCGTTGGCACTTCCACATCAATCACGGTCCCGTTTTTGGGCTCGCTGGTGATAGTTCGCTGTGCAAATGTCGCTCTGGTTGAACCCGAGACCCGGCTCACGGGGCCAACAAGATTTATGAGAGCAGTAAGGTAGTACGGCCCCATGTCAAACATCGGTCCGGCGCCTGGCTTGTAGTAGAATTCTGGATCCGGGTGCCAACTCTCATGGCCGTGATTCTGCATGAATGCGGTTGCAGCTATTGGGGTTCCAATCCACCCGTCATCAATAAGTTTCCGGCATGTCTGAATACCTGCGCCGAGAAAAGTGTCCGGCGCGCCGCCAACGCGAACGTTCTTCGCTTCGGCAGCCGCTGAAAGCTTCTCGGCTTCTTCGAGCTTCACGCACAGAGGTTTCTCAACGTAGACGTGCTTGCCTGCCTCAGCAGCTGCAAGGCACACATCGAAGTGGGCAATTGGAATGGTGAGATTCAGGACCAATTCGATATCCGGATCCGCGAGCAATTGCTGAGGACTCTGAAATGTGCGCGGGAGATCGTATTCTGACGCGGCATCGGCGGCGCGCTCCGGCAACAGATCAGCGCAGCCCAGAAGCTCAACTTTGTCTGAGAAGACCGTGGTCAGGTTCTTCAAGTAAATCCCGCTAATATTGCCTACACCGATGATACCTACGCGTAGTCGTTCCATGGTTCCTCCAGGAGCCCGTGCTGCTGCACGAGTTCAGAACATTTTTTTGGTGCTTTCAAACTCGGCTGAGGACAGATTGTTTTCGGCCGCAATCTGTTTGCCTTCGGCTGCCCACAGCAGGCCGCGTTTTTGAATTTCTTTTGCCTTAGGGATATCGAAAATATCCGCGTGGTGTCCAAGAGCATTGTAGAACACCCGTCCGTGTCCCCAGCGTTTGGTCCACACCACCGGCATGTCTACGTGACCGTTTGTTGAGTGATACCATTTCACCGTGGGAAATGAGGTTGTTGCGAGAACCTCTACCGCCGGATCAACATGCAGATAATACTGCTCGGAGGAGACGGGAAAGTCTTTGATGCCTTGCATCAGGGAACTCGAGTTGTTTCTGACATTGACCGTATAATCCACCCCGTCGCCGCCGGGATGCGCAACCCAGTTGCCGCCAGTGATGAATTGCCACAGGACACTGTCGCGGAACGAATCACACATCCCGCCGTGACACCCGGCAATGCCGACCCCGGACCCAACAGCCTCGCTGACCGATTCCACGTACTCATTCTCTATCTTGCCCATTGTCCAGACTGGAACGATGAGATCCAGGCTCTTCAGCGAAGCGGTATCCGCAAAGGATTCCAGGCTGTCGCTGATTTCAACCTCGAATTGTGCTTCCCGCAGCAGGTTCGCGCAGACGTCCGCCACCTGCTTCGGTTCGTGCCCGTCCCAGCCTCCCCATACTATAAGTGCTTTTTTCATTCTACTCTCCTTTTTGTCCGATTTCCTCGGATCTTAATGTGATGTGCTCTCTGGCGACATGTCGCGAGAGTGGATGCTAGAAAGCTGTGAAATGACCACGACGGCACCCGCCCCGTAGAGCGCTGCCGCAGCCAATAATGCATACGTAAATCCAGCTGATATTCCAACGGCAATCGCGAGGGCAGAACCGAAGACTGACGCCGCCGCGTTGACACTCCACATTCTGGGCACTTCGTGCCCGAGCCCCGAGCTTTTTAGGAGGCTCATGGTTGTCGGAAATGGCACGCCCGCCACGAGCCCATACAGAAACATAGCAACTGCGATTACCGATACCCGAACCGCGTAGACCGATTGGATCATGACCGCCGGTAGTTGGAACAAGAGAAGGCCGTAAAGTACGCTCAGTATTGCGGTCGCGGCCAACGACCATTGTATGGTTTTCCAGGTGGGCGCACCGAACACCTTCGCGCTTGCGAGACTGCCAACTCCTAATCCGAGGACGAGGAAGGTCAATACGAGAGCCAACGATAGTACCGGCTGACCAAGGTAGAGTATCAGTTTCTGTATTATTGCGACTTCAAAGAGCATGAATCCAGTACCGGTGATCATAAAAACAACTACGGCCGTCCGCTCGATTCTTCTCAGGCCGGGGCTTCGCCGCCGTCTCCCAACGATCAGAGAACATATGATCAATGCCACTGCGAGTATCAGCACGGTCGTCACGGATTGAGGGATTCGTTTCTCAAACTGGTAGAAGAACGGCCTGTCGTCGGTTACCGGCCGGAAGTCGGCCGCAAAGTCGGCGAAAGAATCTTCAAAACTGGCTCCTGACTCTGAGATGGCATACAACGACCGATTCATTGTCGGCAGGCTCGGCAAGCTCCCTGGCGTCGAGACATGGTGGACAAATGGCACAAACACCACCGACGAATCCCAGTTGCTTTGGCGAATACTCTCTACTAGATATGCAGCTTCGTTCTCTGTGATAGGATTTTTTCGCAACACTACGGTGGGCATGGACTCCGGCCCAAAGGTGTAGATCTGTTTCATCGCAAGATCAGAGGAGAGGCCTCTGTTTTCCAGTATCTCAATGGCTGTAGACACAACGCGGTATACCTCCAGCACGTTGTGTCCGACTATGATGAGCTGGCCATCGGGCGCCAGCAAGTCGTAGTACTCATCCATGGCTTCGGTAGTGAGCAGATAGTTTTCTGTAAGAGCAAACCCTTCAATACTTCTGCTGGATTGGATTACAGGCATGGCTAAGAGGATAGAGTCGAATTCCTGGTCGCCAATGGTTTTCACGTAGTTTCTGCCCTCTACCGTCTTCACGTCCACCCAGGGGATGCCGTTGTAGATACCTCCGTTGACGTCGGCATATTCGCGCATCATGGACACCAGGTCCCGGTTTACCTCCACCGCTGTGATGTCAATTGCGCCATGCATGAGGGCTGCAAGGACGTCACGGCCACCACCGGGCCCAATTGTGAGAACGCTGTCCAGGCGCTTCCGAGCCGCTAAGGCGAGTGGCAAATGGGCAGGGAACAGTGAAAAGTCTGTGTTCATAAGGGAGTAGAAGTCACCGTCAAATTGATACATCCGGGTTCCGGACGTGCCATCAATGTAAAAAATGCCGATCCCATAGACATCCGAGCTAGCGACGAAGTCAGTTCTGCCAAAAGCGCTCCACCGTGACTCTCGAATTTCGGCACCGAGTGTTTCGTTTTGCAACAATGTGGTCAGCTGCTTGTCGGCAACTTCCGCAAAGGGTACTCGTCCGAGGAAAGAGCTCGCGGAGTTTGCCACGAGCAAAACGGCAAGCGCTGTTGCGTATCCGACAATGGCTATATTCTTCCTTTTTGAGGCTGTACGCGGGTATATGGACAACGCCGCCACCGAGAGAGCGAGGGCAACGAATATCTGTACATTGAGGGTTCCGAGGCGGAGCAGGAGAAGGGTTGAGAGCGAACCAACCGCGGCGCCAATGAGATCAAATCCGTAGAGACGCCGTGAGTTCTCCGGATAGGCCTGAAAGATTGCAGCCAGAAAGGCGCCGGTGAAAAAGAACGGAACAATTGAGAGGACCGCGGCAATTGCAACCCTCTGAAGTGGCGGAATCCACGTGAGCGTAGCGGTCATTATGAGAACCGCGCCGGAAGCGATGGCAGGCAGCATCCACATTGGTGCCGGTGCAGAGTCGGTTTTTTTATGATCGGATCGCAACTTTACGAATATGCCGCCGGCCGCAAGCCCGAATACGGCGACCGAGAGAACGAGATAGGTAAAGTGATGGACAAACAAGATGGAATAGAACCGCGTAAGGGAGATTTCAAGTGTCAGCACCGATCCCGAAACCAACGCGACGGCTCCAAGTACCAATCGAGGAACAGCGACCGAAATCGCAGCGCTATCTGCCTTACCTGTCATTGGCTCGGAGCCCTTTCACCGCCGGGTTGGCTCATCCGTTGTCTATCTCTTCTCGAATTATCTCTACCCATCTGGCGAGTCTCTCCGGCTTTCCGGCAAGCGTGTGGACGTCCTTCATCAGGAACTCCACATTGCAGCCCTTAGCGACATCAAGCGTGTGCCGAATGTCGTTTCGGATATAAGACTCGTCAATCTTATCCGTGCTGATCATCGTCGGCTGAGGTTTGCGAGAGTACACGTAGTTGTCGGACAGTGCTTCGGCCATAAACTCTTCGTCAGCCCAGGGCGAGATTGACACGCTTCTGATGTTTGGAATCCGTTTCAGAACATGCCATCTGGAATTGACCGGTTCGCAGCACCCGTAGTAGCAGAGGCCATACTGGGCAGCGATCTTCTCCTGGTACGGGAAAACAAACTCCTCGAATTGATCGGGACCAACGCCGACCGTTTCCTGGGACTCCACGAGTGCCCAGAGATCTGATCGTTCAATCGGCGCGGGCTCACCATCGGCTCTCGGCAGCTCAGTGGTGTAGCCCATGCCGCCGGACCCGATATAGTCGTTCTCATTGTTGAGGGTAAGCAGTCCCTCTTTCTCCAGCCACGCCCCGTAGGCAGTGTAATCGTCCAGGAGGAATTGCATGACACTATGGAGACCGGCAGGATCGTCATACATGAACATCATTAGGTTTTCTAAGCCAATGAGATCAATCGCCGACCACGTCATTCCCAAGGTCCACCAGTAGGCGCCGCGGATACGCACCGGCACGATGTCTCCGACGAGTTTCTCCAGCCCGCTATGCAAAGCAGCAGTCGCGGAGCGGCTTACGCTGTACTCGCGGGCTTGAAGCTTCTCGAAGTCGTTCGCGATGTCCTTGATCGGCGGATCCCACCGTCGCGCCCCAAGCCGGCCGTCGGTGTCCGGTATATCGATATGAAGCTCCGACTCATCCACGTGATTTGTTGTATTCACTATCCAGTTCACGTTGAGATACGGCTCAATGACGTGGTCGTCCCGCAGCACTTCAAACTCGTAGATCTCCTGCTTCAACTTGACCTCTACTGACTGGGCCCACGGGCTCGTGCACTCAGTCTTGATGTGGCCGGCGTTGAACAACTCATCCATGCAGCCCTGAACTTCCGCGAGAACCATCGGACGTGAGCTCTCCAGACCATTGTGTTTGTACCAAAGTGCCTTTCGTTCCAGATTGACAGGATCCGACGCGATTTCCATTTTTCGGTTCGCGAGGCGTCTTATTACGTCGCGATCAGCTGCCGAGACATTGGTGACAACCTCCGGCGTTTCCGTGAACCCGTAGGTGCTCGTGTTGATCCCAGTCGTTGCGGTGAAGTGTTTGGCCATAGAAATCTCTCCTCAGGCGTCGGGCGAGTAGAGGTGGCATTTGACCATGCGATTACCCGCCTCAACGTAGTCGGGATCGGTGTGTTTACACACGTCCATCACTTGCGGGCAGCGACCGGCGAACTTGCAGCCGGCAAGACCGTACTCACTCTTTTCGAGATCGGTGAGGGCAATTTCCTTGTCCCATTTTTGTTCGGGATCCGGCTCGGGCACGGAATCTTTGAGAATCTGGGTGTATGGATGTTTTGGATCATCAAGAACCGTCTCAACAGTGCCAATTTCAACAATATTGCCTCGAAGCATTATTGCGATTCGATCGCTCACGTAGTACGCCGTCGCCAGATCGTGTGTAATGTATATGACGCTCACGCCCTGGTTGTGGCTGAGGTCCTTGAACAGATTGACGATAGACATTCTGAGTGAAGCGTCCACCATTGAGACCGGCTCGTCGGGAACCAGGCCTGAGGGACTTGTGATCAGTGACCTGGCGATGGAGACACGCTGAAGTTGTCCCCCGGAGTATTCGTTTGGATACTTACCGCGAATGATATCCACGGAAAGGCCAACTCGCCCGAGGGCCGCACCCACGACGTTTTCGGCATCATCCTTGTCCTTCGCAATACCGAAGTTGAGTGCAGTTTCAAACAGATAGGTGCTGACTCTCTTCAACGGATTGAAAGTCTCAAACGGATTCTGAAAGACCGGTTGGATTTCCCGCATGAATTGCATCTTTTGTTTGCGACTCTTGATGTGAGTTATATCCTTGCCACCGTATAAAATCCTTCCCTCCGACGGTTCCGCAAATCCAAGAATCATCTTTGCTACAGTTGTTTTGCCGCTTCCGCTTTCCCCGGCGATGGTAAAAATTTCGGACTTGTTGCTAGGCAGAGAGAAATTCGCTTGGTTGACCGCGACAATCCGCTCTCGGTTGAAGATCCGACCGAGATTGTAGACCTTC
>JABGPX010000248.1 GCA_018644745.1 Spirochaetales bacterium | reverse complement strand
ATACCAATTGCAGCCGGACTGTCATCGTCGTCTGCTATGGTTGTGGCCACCGCCGAGGCCGCGGTCGCGATTAATGACCTCGATCTTGCTCCGCAAGACTTTGTAGATCTATGCGGTGAAGGTGAATGGTTTGTCGGATCCCGAGGCGGCGCCGGAGACCATGCAGCGATGAAGTACGGGAAGAAAGGACACATCAGTCAGCTCGAGTTCTTTCCATTTGGCTTGAAGCAGACAGTACCGTTTCCCGACGGTTATAGCCTGCTGATCGCCAATACATTCGTTGAGGCAAAGAAATCAGACGACGCAAAAGATATTTTCAACCAGCGTATCGCTGAGTATGACTTCTCTTTTATGTTATTCAAGCATCTAGTACCTACACATGTACACCAGCTCCACCGACTTCGAGATATAAACTCAAAAGATCTGCTGGCACCGCCGAGTGCGATTTACCGGATGTTACTGAAGATACCGGAGTGCCTTAGTTTGAAAGAAATGCTTGCAATTCTTCCAAAAGAACTCCATGAAAAAGTTATAAAAATAGCCTCTTCCCATCAGAATCCAGAGATGTATAAATTGCGGTCGGTATTGCTCTATGGAATTGCGGAATGTGAGCGCTCACGAATCGCCGAAGAGCTTTTATCCAGCGGCCGTTTTGATGAGTTCGGGCAGCTGATGCGCGCCAGCCACAACGGAGATCGGGTTTGTGCGCTAACGGGTACCGAAATGATGGAGATTCAATCACCTTGCGACGACGTATATCTCGAATCTCTTATCGCCGATCTGCGAAGCGAAGATCCGTCACGTGTTTTCGCAGCCCAGCTTCAACAACAACCGGGCGGTTATGCCTGTTCAACCAAAGAGGCCGACTTTATCGTCGATACCGCGATGGGCGTTCCCGGCGTAATCGGCGGGCAGCTTTCCGGCGCCGGGCTTGGGGGCTGTGTGATGATACTTGCTAAACAGGAAGCAATTACCGCAGTTCAGGATAGATTGAATGAAGAATACTACTCTCCCCGCGGCTTGAGCTCCGGAATTACGGTTTGCGTGCCGGTGGCGGGGTCGATGGTTATAGAGATATAGATGGCAAATTTGTTACGCGAAGGTTTTTTTTATTATGGTGCAGGTAATGCGGACATTTGATATTTGTATTATCACGGCCTCTAATGAGAGCCAGGCCGCATCGTTCCGGAAATTGCTCGATACAAGGGTTAATAGCGGCTTGTATCCACGGGAAATCGATTTTCTTGTTTGTTCTGATCCGGCGGGAGTCCGCGTCGGGAGCGGCGGAGGAACCATAAACGCCCTGCGGTTCATTTTGAGTGAATACCAGGTTGAGGATGAAATTGAATTTTTTAAGTCCAAGAAAATTCTCATCCTTCATGCCGGCGGGGAATCGCGGCGTCTGCCTCTTTACGCACCAGAGGGGAAATTATTCGCTCCCGTACCCGCGGCGACGAGTTCTTTTATTCCGCCGGTCGTTCTTGATCTACAACTCAATTTATTCTTGAAGTACCCGTGGGCCCACGGCGAAGTAGTCGTGGGATCGGGGGACGTTATTATAGATTTCGACACCGACCAGATACCGGAGTTTCGCGGTGACCTGTGCGGATTCGCCGCGACGGCTTCCACCGAACAAGGATCGAGGCACGGTGTTTTTGCGTTTCATAACACCGGAAAAGCCGTAAAGGATTATTTTCAAAAACAAAGCGAGAGCTTTCTCAATCAACACGCGG
>JABGPX010000240.1 GCA_018644745.1 Spirochaetales bacterium | reverse complement strand
CAACTATTCAAATCTTGAAATGAGCCTGGACACAGGAAAACGAGATCGCCGCGGCGGGATATTGGGAGAACTGCTGAGTTATCTCCTCGGATGCGAATCTTCAACTGTGGTCAATAATTGCGCCGCAGCCCTATACCTGGTGCTGGCATCTTTGGCTTCAAACCGCGAAGTAATTGTATCCAGAGGCGAGCAAGTTCAGATCGGCGGAGGATTTCGCATACCAGAAATTCTTCGTCAATCAGGGGCAAAGCTGGTGGAGGTGGGAACCACCAATATAACCAGGGCCGAGGATTACGCTGAGGCTGTTGGTCCGGATACAGCGATGGTCCTGCTGGTACATACCTCAAATTTCGAAATACGCGGTTTTACGCAAAAACCTACGGTGGCGGATATTTCCAAGCTGATTCCTCCCGAGGTTATCATAGCGGTGGATCAAGGCGCGGGAATAACCACAGAGACAATACCCGACGAAACGAAAGCGGCCAGGTATTTTGAAGATGGCGCCGATCTGGTGTGTTTCTCCGGAGACAAGGTTCTGGGCGGCCCGCAGGCCGGACTCATTTCCGGGAAGCGTGACCTCATAGAAACTATAGAAAAGCACCCGATGATGCGGGTTCTCCGCTCAGGTAAAACTATCAGATCGCTGCTTGAAGAGCATCTTGTGCAGAAATTGAACGGAACGGTTCGCGGAAGAGCAGAGGAAATCTCATCGATTCCAGCGGATGAATTGCTGAAACGGGGGGAAGCGCTCATTGAGAACATCCCGATCGACTGCGCTTCTGTAGTTGAGTCGGTGGGCGCAATCGGCGGCGGCAGCGCTCCCGGCAAGACGTTCCCTACGTATTCGATCCGGTTGGATTGTCAAGCACGGCCGGAAACCCTTCTTTTAGAACTCAGGAGCTGTACGCCGCCAATCGTAGGCACCATTTCTGACGGCTCGGTGCTGCTGAATCTTTCTACTATAACAAGCGAGGAGCTGTCGGATGTGGCCGCCGCGATAACGGCTCTACACGAAGCAAAATTTTTATGAACGTAATAGGAACCGCGGGTCATGTGGATCACGGGAAAACCCGGCTTATTCAAGCACTCACGGGAATTGATACGGACCGGCTGCCTGAGGAGAAAGCCCGGGGCCTTACAATTGATCTCGGGTTTGCTCATTTTGAAGATTCGTCCGGGAAGAAGATCGGGGTAATTGATGTACCAGGCCACGAACGATTTATTCGAAACATGGTCGCCGGAGCGTGGGGCGTAGATTGTGCCCTTCTTGTCGTAGCAGCCGACGAGGGCTGGATGCGTCAGTCGAATGATCATGCCCGGGTGCTGGCATGCCTAAAGATTAAGCAGCTCATAGTAGTTGTTTCAAAATCAGATCTGGTGGATGCCGGGGCGGCGTCAGATGTCGAGCAAGACGCACTAATCCGATGTTCAGAGATGGGAGACTGGGAGCTCTCTTCGATTATCGTATCTGTAGAAACCTTGGATAATATCGATACGTTGAAATCTCTTATCGAAGAACGGCTCCTGCGGCTTAAAAAAGCCGCTCCCGTGCCGCCGTTTATGTATGTTGATCGGGTTTTCTCGGTGAAAGGTTCTGGAACTGTCGTTACAGGCAGCTTGATGGGCGGACAGATCGCTAAGAATACTCAGGTAAGGATACTCCCCGGTTCAGAGACCGGAAGAATCAGGAGCATACAGTCATATTACCAGGATATGGATACCGCTTATCCTGT
>JABGPX010000228.1 GCA_018644745.1 Spirochaetales bacterium | reverse complement strand
GCTTCGAGATCCCCCGCCTGGACGAACTCGACAAGCGGAGTTCGGGATTTATCGAACAGGTGCTATAGCCCCTGTCCACTTGAAGCAGTGAGGTTTTTTCAAGAACTTTACGACCACTCCTTTTCTCGAATCAGGGACAGAGACTTATGACCTCTACAGCCACTGTCACGGTCACCAAATGCTGGAGTCGTTGCCGGAAGAAACGCAAAACCGGATCGTTGAACATCTGCGAGACTATCTGGACGATCTGTCCGACGAGATGAAATGGGATCATCTGTTCGAGAACACCCAGGGGCAACTGGTAGAAGCTGCCCGGCGCGCAAAGCGGGAAATGGCTCAGGGAAAATCCCAACCACTGGATCTTGACCAGCTATGAAATCTGCCACGCTGCCATCATTTTGGGAAGCGTACAAGGATCTCGATGAAACTATCCGGCGCAACGCCAGAAAAGCGTACCACCTGTGGGTTGAAAATCCCTTTCATCCTTCGCTACACTTCAAATGCATCAACCGGCAAGAAGACATCTGGTCCGTGCGCATAACCCCGGAGTTATCGCGCCGTGGGTATTTTCGAGGGAGATTCAGTGACGTGGTTCTGGATTGGCAACCACGATAATTACGAGCGGTTCTTTTGGCGATGATAGTGTCCCGAAAAGGGCCTGAATACAGTAACCTCCAGAGACCACAACAGCGCTAGTCTGAAGGACGTCAACTGGTACACATTCCAGGGTGAGTGTCCCCTTTGTGAAACAGGAGTGGTACCTTCTCGTATCAGATGATCCCCTCCAATTGCCTCGTACCCGCGACCCGAAACTAAAAAAATCATCTCTTTGAGGTGATTTTTTCGGTTTTGATGGACATCAGGAACTCCCCCGGAAGAGACCTTTATTTTATTCATAGCACACGGCTTACCCGGCCGGAGAAGCGCCTTTCGTCACTGTTCTCGGCGATCGAGCGGAAAAGTTTCCTGCCAGCAGGTGCGCCTTTTGCTAAATACCCATCGACCGCCCTCCTCCCGAAACGCCAACCGCAAAAAGGGTAATCGGGAGAATGACGCACCGCGATGGAGGCTACTGTGGCAACGAATCAGCTGGCAACGCGCGAGACAGTCAGGAACCGGTACCCCCGTCGGGGCCGTCTCTGGAAATGGCGGGAAGAGATGGGAGATCCAACTGCCTTTGAACACGTCCACCTGCCGGACGACAGACAGGAATTCCTCAAGCCGACAGCGGCCATGCTGACTCGGGAACTGCGAGACACGCCTGATGAGCACCGCAGTCGAGCCATCGCCCATTTTCAGGCGGGCGACAGAGCCTTTGTCGAGCGGCACTACAGGGACGCCGTCAGCTCGTACCTCGCCTCCGGAGCGGCCGCCTCGAGCCTGTCTGCACACCTGGCGTGCGGCGTGGCAAAAATAATGGTATCCGAATTGAGAGCCGCCGTCGAACTGTTTGAAGCGGGGAGGGTGCGAGCACAGACTCGGCAGTCGACGCGCTTCGAAGCGGCTTTCGGAATCAATCTGGGACAGGTGTACAGCGATCTTGGAGAGATGGAACGCTCCAGGAGGGCACTGGAAATGGCCCTGGCGCTGAGTCGGAAGATGAAGGATGTCTCTCTGGAAATGCTGTCCCTGGTCCAGCGCAGATTGTGCTCCTTCACCAGAGGAGAATACGGAGAAGGGAGCAACAACCATTATCCTTCGGCGTTTGCACCTGATACTACTCCTCATTGTCCACCGTCCCGTGACCCAGCATCCGACGAATCGTCCAGTGCTGATTGATCATCTCGTAGAAACGGTCATAGTCCCAATTCCATCACCACTCTCAATATATTTGCCCCTTTTCAACTGACGGACTCGGATATGTCGCCTCTCACAGACAATCTCCAAGCGCCGCCGAAAAATGGCCACCCCCCGATTTTGGACGGAAAGGGGACTAATGGCTATAGCAATGCTCTTGCGGAGGAATTTCAAGGACCGGGTTTCCGCTTCGTGCGCGCATTCCTCCTGGTGATTCTGCTGCTGGTGGTCATTCTGCTGGCACTGGCCGGTTTCTTGAGCTGGTACTTCAGCATGGATGTGACCGTAGAAGGAAAAGGAGTAATCGAGCCGCAGCACCGATACCTGGTGAAGGCCCGGATTACGGGGATCATCAAGCAGATCCACGTGCAGACCGGGCAGCAGGTGCAGGCAGGGGATCTGTTAGTCACACTGGATGATACGGAGTGGCGCACTGAACTGGCCAAGATAGAGGCAGATCTGGAAATAAACCAGAGCCGGATGCGGGAAATCGAAGTGGCAATGCAGCAGGAGCGCACGATCCGCCAGGCCGAGGTGACGCAGGCAAAGCTGGAATGGGAGCGCATGCAGTTCGAGTTGGAACGGATAGTGGCCGAGCAGACGCTCTCATCAAATGGAACCCTTTTTCCGCGGAGACCCCTCGAGGAGTTAATGCCGGTTCGACAGGCCCAGGCCATGCTGAAGCAACGGGAGGCGGGTCTGGCATTGGCGCGGCAGCGACTCCGGGCTGTAGATGGACGCAGGCAGGAGATAATGACACTGGAGAAGCTGGGTGGAAAGCTGGAGGAGAGTCGTGGATTAGTGGGAAAAAAATTAACGCACAGTGTAATTGAAGCCCCGGCAACCGGGAGAATAATCACCAACGACTTGGAATATCGGCAAGGAGACCGAATTCAGGTGGGTGAAGCGATGCTGGAAATGGCCGAAGTAGAGAAGTGGCAGGCCAGGATTATGGTGCAGGAGGTAGATATACCCAGAGTAAAAAAGGGGCAAGCGGTACGGCTTTACGTAAATGCTTTCCCGCATATGGAATACCAAATTTTCCATGGAACCGTTATAGAAATTTCAAATACAACAATCATAGAAAAGAACAGGGAAAAAGCGACTTCCTATCCAATAAAAATTGTATTCCAAGATACGAAAATATCGGATGGGCAACAAAGCTACTCTTTAGCTTATGGTATGAATGTGGAAGCGAAAATAATAGTTGAAAGAGGTCGAATAGTAAAACTATTATGGCAGAAAATTATACGAAAAACAAGCAAATATAATAAGCATGATTTTTTTAGAGAAAATGACAATAAATGAAACCAATAATCCAAATAATCCGACTATTGCGCCCATATTGGCGTTATATATTCCAGGCTCTATTTGTCAGTATACTGTTTATTTTTTTGAGTTTACCAGGACCATTTATAACCAAGTTGTTGCTTGATAAAGTTTACCCCAATAAGGATTTCATACTGCTATATTACATACTCATCATAGGCGCAATCATGACCATATTTGGAGCTTTTACAGGCAGCCTAAGCAGCTATTTTAACCAGCATATAAGTCTCCATATGAGCTTTGATTATCAGTCACGCCTTTACCACCACATCCAAAATTTAGATTTTTCTTTCTTTGATAAACGAGAAACCGGTGAGATCCATTCACGTTTTGATGATATGCAAACATCGCTCTCTAGTACTATAAGTCTAGTAAATTCTTTGACCATGAGCTGTTTACAATTAATAATATTTCCATTCATACTCTTTTATATAGACTGGCGTCTGGCGCTTTTGAGTATCGCAGTACTACCATTTGATACTCTATTGGCAGCAATCGCTCGGAAATATTATAGCGTAATATCCCGTCGCATTGCCGAAAAATCGGCTGAACTTTCAGCCAAAACTTTTGAATCTCTGTCGAGTATACGCACTATTCAAGCAATGGGAATAGAAGTTGATTTTTACAAAAAACTTCAGACGGTATTTTACGGACTTGCACAGTTACAAATTAAAAGTTCTATATTGCAGAATTTTTTCGGTTTTTTAAACACTTTATTCAAAGCAAGCGGAAGCTTGGCGTACAGCTGGTACGGTTGGTCCCAAGTATTAGAAGGCAACATTTCAGTTGGTACTTACATGGCTTTTTCTGGCTATGTCGGCTATCTCTACGGCCCACTTGAAAATCTCATTGGTTTACTTCCACGAATAGAAGTGACGTTAGTACACGCCCGACGTTTCTTTGAAATATACGAGCTAAAACCAGATATACAGGATTTGCCAGAATTGCCCAAATTGCATAATGCGCAAGGTGATATCAAATTTCACAATGTTAGTTTTCAATACGGAGACAAGGATATTCTGCACAATATAGAATTGACGATCCCTGTCCGTTCTACTATTGCATTAGTTGGGCGGAGCGGGGCTGGAAAATCTACTATAGCCAAGCTAATTCCCCGATTCTACGATCCCACTGAAGGTTTCATATCAATAGATAGAAAAGACATAAGACAGTTTCGTCTACAATCGCTGCGCCAACAGATTGGATTTGCTTTACAAGGAAGCAATTTGTTCCAAGGTAGTATCCGCGACAACCTAACCTTCGGACGAGATATGCTAATGCAAGATGTAGAAGATGCTGCCCGGATAGCTTATATACACGATTTTATTACCACACTCCCGGAAGGATACGATACAGAGATCGGTGAGCAGGGGACCATGTTGTCTGAGGGTCAAAAACAACGATTGGCCTTGGCTCGTGTGTTGGTATTGGACAGACCTATTTTAATTTTAGACGAACCAATGGCAGCATTGGATACAGAGTCAGAATATCTAATTCAAGAAGCATTGGACACCGTACAACAAGGGCGCACTACTATAATCATCGCTCATAGATTATCAACGATTAAGGCTGCTGATAATATCTTAGTCGTTGATAAAGGGAAGATAATTGAGCAAGGTTCACATGAAACTTTGACAACATATGATGGAACATATGCGGGGTTATATGAGAAGATGACAAGAAAATAAATGAGCACTAATAATGATTATTTACAAAAAATCTCGGGAGAAATTCCATTTTTCCATCAAAGGAGAGGTAGCATGGTAAATCAATTAATTAAACGTAAGCCCAAAGTATACGGTGAAAATGGGAACTGCTCCGTATACGCGTACGAGGCCGCTGTAAATTGGATAAAAGATATCTTTACAGACGGTGGAGCAGACATCGGCACACAAAAAATTAGAGGAGGAAGAATGACCTTTGAAGCAGTTCCTTCAGCTTCAATAACTCAATGGGAAACAGCCGATTCTGTTTACGTAGTATCGAATAGTCCTGGCCTTAGGATTACAACAGCTAGGGTGAAAGGAGACTCAATATTAGCACCTCCCCTGGACAGCGGAGGTGCGAGAGGTATGAAGCCCAGTGGAATGAACAGTACGAATACGTATCAAGCCTATAGCGATAGTTTGCTTTAATGCAGGTTAATTCTTAAATCCATTTCTCCCGAGATTTTTTTAGAAATATGTAGAGGGCAAATGTCTTTTCAGAAATCAAAAAAAGAATGTCTAAATGGTGAAATAAGTTTCAAAAAAGGGCTTATTTTTACGATATTTTTCATGAGTTTTTCGCCTATTTTTGAAGAAGGCATCGCACAATTATTGGGAATTGGTTTAGTCGTTAAATTTACCGATATTCATGGGACTTTTGTTGTAATAGGAACTACACTCTGTGAATTATTTATCATCTGTATACTTATTGAAAAATGGATGAAAATCGACTTGTATTCTCTGCTACTTAAAGAACCACCTACTCAAAAAGAAGTGATTAAATGGGTTAAATTTGGAATATTATATAATCTGATTTTCTTTGTAAAATTTCTACATTCCAATATAACCTGGGAAACTCCGGGAGTTTTCAATTATTTCTTTTTCCACATTATCTTAGGATCTTTGTTAGCACCTCTAATTGAAGAAATCATCTTCCGAGGATTCTGCTATTCGGCTTTTCGAAAGAAAGGCAAATTACTCGCTTATGTCGGTTCGTCTCTCTTTTTCTGCCTTTCGCATTCAAAATCCTATTCCGATTTGTTTCTGCATGGCAATATAGGAATCCCTCCTGAAAAAATTGTCTTATCGATAATCTCGGGATTAATAATAGCATACATATATGAATCCACAAAGAAACTAACTCTCTGTATTTTATACCATGCCATTACTAATTCAATGTCAACACTTGGAGTAATGATGTCTGTAGTTTACAAAATGATGATGGAGTAAACCAACCAAACTGAGTATCGCAGAAAATGTAAAGAAGAGAATCTTCATGAAATATCAAAGAAGTAGATTTCAACCGAAAGACGCCCAAATTTTATCTGAGTTTTTGAACTTCCTTCGACTGAATCACTGGACACTCACTTCCATGGCCTATCAGCGCCGCCCTAAACACATACCCTTAGTAACTCCAGATGAATTAATAGAAGATGAAAGAAAACCCGAGCGTTTAGGTACCTTTTTACTGAAACGAAAAGAACGCATTATTTGCATGTTTAAAATAGACAAGCATCCTCACGATGAAAAAACTGTCGTATTTCATAACGCAGAAACGCATCCCGATTTCCAGCGTAAAGGGATTTTTTGGAGATCCCTCTGTATCCCCTATTTGAGAAATATTTGCCATGGAAATTATAATCGAATCGATGCCACAACTTGGGTTTTAAATCGCAAAGCAATTCCGGTATATAAACGTATGGGATTCCGGTTAGTACCAAAGACTTCGTTGGAAATGGAAAACTATCTTCCAGTCATTGTTCGTGATCCTGCTGTCCAATCGTTCTTTAGCAAATATGATTTCATTAGGACATTACAATGTCGCCGGAGCTATGGCTATGACAAATTAGATATTGGCGCTCATAGTGTATTTGAATATAACTGGAAATCAGGGGACGATAGATTGCATGTTCAAATTGATAGGATACAAAAAGAAATCATCAAAATCGACTGCAGATGTGCATGATAAAAGGCGGAATCAATCCGGGCAAAGCAGCAAGTCTCAAACCAAAAAATAAATGAAAGTCATATGAAAGTCGTGAGTGGTACTCGTCAAAACATCAAAATCGCCATTATTGATTCTGGATTAGATCCAGAACACGAAGGGCTTGGTACTATTAGAAAAAGGGTGGATATTTCCCACGAACTGGGACTCTCCCGAAGCGAATCCAACTTAAGGAATCCAGTAGGCCACGGCACCGCCTGTGCCGGCATCATCCAAAAAATCGCGCCGATAGCTGCATTATACGATATCCGCATCTTCGACGAATCCCTGGCCGCCGACGGCCATTCCCTCATCGCTGCCATCCGCTGGTCCATCGAACACAGGATGGATATCGTCAATCTTAGCCTGGGCACCACTGATGTCACCTTCCGCGACGAACTCGCCAACATCTGCCGCCAGGCCCACGAGGCCGGCGTTATCCTAGTCTCTGCCGAACATAACGATGGTAGAGAAAGCTACCCGGCCATATTCTCCGACGTCATCGGCGTCACCGGCGGTAAGGTGCGTGGTCGTTACGGCTACTATTATCGATCAGGCGAAAAAATCGAATGTGTGGCCCGAGGCGACATGCAACGCGTTTGCTGGACTGAGCCTCGCTACATCATGGTCTCGGGTACCAGCTTTGCGGCACCGCACATAACCGGCATAGTCGCCCTCATTCGCCAGGCATATCCTGGCGCCTCCCTGGAACAGGTACATGAAATTCTCCAGGCCAATGCCCTCAAGGGCGAACCCGAACTTCTCCGTGATTCGGATCAACCGCCGACAACCGCATTCTGTCCATCTTCGGAACCCACCACATCCTCACCCTCCGATTTCCATTGGATCCAAAAAGCTGCCCTCTACCCTTTTAACAAGGAAATGCACGCTTTGGTGCGCAGCATCGACCTGCTCGATTTCCACATAACCGGCATAGCCGATCCTCCGGGTAAAGGGCTGGTGGGGAAAGACGCAGGCGAAGCACTCGGCATTCAACCGATCGGAGTGCGTATCCAGCCCCGCCTGCATGCAGCTCTGGATGAAGTGGATACTCTGATCCTGGGCTACGTCGATCAGCTGAGCCGAATCGGCAAGAAGGATCTCCTGCGACAATCGATTCAGACCGCTCTGGATCGCAACTGTCACATCTTCAGTTTTCTCACTGTTCCAAAAGATACCTATGGCGATCTGTATGCTCAGGCAGAGGAAAAGGGACTGCACATCACTTTCCCTACCATTTCGCTTGAAGAAGCGCAGTACTCAATCCAGGCCGACTCATCCCATGGCCCTGTTGATGTACCGGTATTAGGCATTTTCGGCACCAGCGCACAGCAGGGGAAGTTCACCCTGCAACTGGCGCTGCGTCGCCATCTCATTCGCCTGGGATACAGAGTCGGTCAAATCGGCACCGAGCATCATTCCGCCCTTTTTGGCATGGACTTCTCCTTCCCCATAGGGTACGCCACTCCACTAAACCTACCTGTGCAATGGTATGTCCCCTATCTGGACTTCAAGATGCGCGAAATCTGTCACCAGGCGCATCCCGATATCATCCTGGTCGGTGCTCAGTCGGGAACCATCCCTTACGACGTGCACGAGCACAGCACACACTCCCTATCCTCTATCTCTTTTCTCCTGGGCACCAAGCCGGACGCCTGCATCCTAGTGGTCAACAGCATCGACGCCGACGCTTATATCCAGGACACCTTAGATGGAATCCGAGCGCTGACCAAAGCCCCGACAATTCTACTGGCCATGAGCGACAAAGAAAAGCACATTCGCGCAGCATATGGCCGCACCTTCATCAAGCCACGCCCAATGACACCTGAGAAAATCGATGGCAAATTGCGCCACCTGGTGGATCGCTTCGACCTACCTGCCATATCGATCCTCTCAGAAGAAGGACAGCAGCGGATGATGGACACAGTGATCGACTACTTTTCCGAGGAGCGAGATACATGTCTGCGCCAACAAGCCTGAATTACCAGATCAAACAACTCATCGTCCGCATCCTCGAATTAGAGGTAGCTCCCGATGAGATCCCCGACGATGAGACTCTCTTCGGCGACGGTCTGGCCGCCGATTCCATCGTCCTTCTCGAAATTATCGCGGCACTCGAAGAGGAGTTTGGTTTTGAAATAGACGACGACGATTTGCGCGTGGAACTGTTCAATTCGGTCGATTCAATAGCAGCTTACGTACGGGAAAAGATCGCTACTAAAGATCACCAATCAACTGAAGCGGCTAATGGTATTCACCTTCCATAAACCTTCAGCCTGAAAGGTGAAATAATCTCGATCTCTGCGAAATCTATGAAAATCCGTTTCCTGGCAAAAAATCCCTTCGACCCTCCAAATCATGACCAAACTCCTACCCCTCGACCTGCATCCCCCCATCAAAGGCGGCCTCCATTTCGCCTATCCGCTCTCCATTCTCGGAACTCGCAAAGAGCACACTCCCTGGCTCCACAACCATTTTACCCAACTCTTCTGCCACGCCGACTTTCCGCATCACGATTTCTTCAGTATCTACTTCCACACTGCCTACCCTTTCCTCATCTGTCCCCTTCTCGATGTTCAGTGGTTGGACAGAAAGCTGGTGAGTGATACACCAGAAGATCTGATCCGTTTCATCGTTGGCTGCATCGATCGAGATTATTATGTCCAACTCTTCGCCGACGAATTCTTCATTCCCGATAGAGGAGCATACAAAAAACATCACTTCGTACACGACACCCTGATCTCGGGCTACGATAACAGCACAGAGGAACTGCAGATAGTTGGCTACAACAGCAGAGGCCAGTACACCACCTCATGCGTCGGTTTCTCCGCGATGGCGCAGGCTCTCGCAGCAGTGGATCAGCTTCCTCCCGAAGAGCAGCATTTCAGATTCCGCAAACTCTGGCTGGCCCGCTACCTGGAAGAAGAAACCTGCCATTTCGACCGAACTCTGGTCTCCGAACAACTCCGAGATTTCCTCACTTCCCGCAATTCATCCGAGCGCCTCAGGATGATCAACAGTCCCGAAGAAGTGGGCAGCTACCGGGAACGAGTGCCACTGACCTACGGCCTGGAGACTTACCGTTGCCTCGGAAGATACCTCGACCTGCTCGGACGCGGCGAGTGCCGCTTCGACCCCCGCCCCTTCCACTGGTTTTGGGAGCACAAGCAATGCATGCTGGCGCGGCTCGAATACATGGAGCAACATCGATTCGTCGATAGTGAACAACCCATTTCTCCCCGCTATCAGATCATTCTCGAAGATGCACGCATTGTGCGCATGATGTTGCTGAAATACGGTATGAGGCCCGATAGAGCCCTGCTGAACAGAGCGCGTCACCGCCTGGATCGATGCATACGACTCGAAATCCCCCTCCTGGAGGAAGTTCTGGAAAAGATCGACCCCAATCGACACACCTCGGACTTGGACATAAAATACTTGCCATTGACCACTTAAATCCGTAAAGATCAATAGCAAACAAAAACCAGATCTTTTCCTCTCTCCGAGGAGGTGC
>JABGPX010000913.1 GCA_018644745.1 Spirochaetales bacterium | reverse complement strand
TTTTTGGGGAGCTATATTCGTTATCGCAGTACACTCACTAGTTATGCGGCACCAAGATTCTAGCGTATATACAATCTTGGGGAGCATCGTGAAGCCCGAGAGGCCTTTGAGTGATCAGAAACTTGCGTGACGTAGGGAAAAGCGTAAACGGAATTCTCGGCTATTCGAAACTTAAGCAAAACACGCTATATCGGGGCGGTTCATTAGACGGCTTGACTTCGATAGAGCAGCTGCCGGATGTAAAAGCCATTGTAAACTTGAGAAGAGACAGCGATCCCGAATTCTGCAAAAACCTTGGCATGCAGATCTGCCCTCTTGGAGCAATGAATAATTATCAGATCGAATCTAGACTATTTCAGGATTGGATATGCAAGTTGTTTGGCTATCTTTCCCAGAATCCGGAGTGGCCTGTCTTAATTCATTGCAATGCCGGAAAAGATAGAACTGGAGTCGTAGCGGCGCTCCTGTTAAAAAATATCGGAATTTCTGATAATGTAATCATTGAAGAATATATGAAAAGTGATGGCATACTATATCCAAAGAGCGTTGGTCAGCTTTTATGTTCAGTTCCGCACTTTGCTTTTCTGCGAATGGATGAAGCGCAAAAGTCTAGCCTAAAATCAGTGCTGATCAAATGAAGAGGGTTGCTATGGTATATTTTGCCCAATGAAACGACGTGCATACTAACAATGGTTCCGCATAACAAACTGTTGCAGCAGATTTGGCGCATTCTTAGGTCTTCGTTTTGGTCGAATCGCATATCGATCCTTTCTTTCTCAATATCGGCCCAAATCTGCAGCGCCGCCAAACAGCTGAACAGGACGTTGGACTCAGGAGAATACAATCACGAAGAGGTCAACATGTTATTTTTCGTTCGCCCTCTTGCTCTTACTTCAAGGAACGCTAATGGCACAGACAATCGTTGAAAGAGGCACGAGCAAGACGGTGAGTCTTGACGAATCAGGAAGACTAATCTACTCAAAGGATGCAAAGGGAAATCGTCTGCCGGATTTCTCCCATGTTGGGTACCATTCAGGAGAAAAGGCAATTCCCGACGTGCCGGCAAAAATCACCCTGGAACCGGGAGAAGGCGATGATACCAGGCGCATTCAGGATGCGCTGGATAAGCTGGGCAAACTCCCGATTGGCAAAGACGGTTTTCGCGGAGCATTGCTGCTCAATCGCGGTGTTTACCGGGTGACCGGTCGGCTTATCATGTCGCATAGTGGAACCGTTCTTCGAGGAGAGGGCAGCGGACCGAAAGGGACAGTCATCGTGGCAACCGGTTACGGCGAGCCAAAACATCAGCGCACCCTGATTACGGTCGCTTCCAAGCTGGACAATATCGAGACGCACATCCTTCATGGATACGTCCGGGACCCCATAACACCTGTACCAGGCTCCATACAGGCGATCGTCGACACCTATGTTCCGGTAGGAAGCCACTCCTTTACAGTAAAATCAACTGCAGGTTACAAGATAGGTGACATGATTCTCGTGCACCGCCCTTCCACGGCGAATTGGATTCAATCCATCGGCTGTGATGATCGGCTTGGCGACCGATGGGGCAAAGCTGTTAACTCCCGTTGGGTAAAGGACGGGAAGTCTCCAGGATTCTACTATGCAAAGAGCACTACCAGTTATAGCAAGTGGTGCATCCTCAAAACATCGGGTGAAGATTGGGACGATTTTGTAAAGCGGGTTCCCTTGAATGAGAAAGGCATTTCTGCGGAA
>JABGPX010000677.1 GCA_018644745.1 Spirochaetales bacterium | reverse complement strand
ATTCCTGAAAGAACCGCCTCGAGGATGTATTCGGGCGTGCCAATCCCCATTACATAATGAGGGATATTGGCCGGCAGCAATTCGGCGGTAAAACTAAGAAAATCATAGAACTCTGCTTTGGACTCACCCACCGAAAGCCCTCCAATGGCAATTCCAGGTAGATCAAGGGCGGATATTTCCTCGACACTGCGTTTCCGCAAATCTTTGTAGAAATTGCCCTGTACTATTCCAAACAGTTGGCCGTCCCAATGATGCTGTTTAGTAAGCCAGGTATCTTTGCTCTTTTTCAGCCATCTGGTTGTCGTTATGAGAGCCCGCTCAGCATCTGCTTTTTTTATTCCCGGCGGCGTGCACACATCCAATGGCATGCAGATATCACTCCCAAGTGTGCTTTGGATACCTATAACTTTTTCCGGAGTGAACTCATGATAGGATCCATCAATGTGAGACCGGAATTGAACTCCATCTTCTCCAATTTTTTGGAAATCCGAAAGTGAAAATACCTGAAACCCCCCGGAATCTGTGAGTATATTATGCGGCCAGGTGCTAAATCTATGAAGTCCCCCCGCTTTCTCTATTACTTCGGTGCCGGGTCTGAGATAGAGATGATATGTGTTCCCGAGAATCATTCGAACGCCCATGGCTTCGATGTCTTGATGGTTTATCGCTTTGACTGTGCCGTTTGTCCCGACCGGCATGAAAGCGGGTGTTGCTACCTTTCCATGAGGAAGATGGAGCGTACCTGCTCTGGCGGCAGAGTTCGAACTGGTGTGGTTTTGTTTATAAAGCATTTCAAGTCCTTGCAGTTTTAAAAAACCAAAGGCCGATGATCGAAAATATGACAAATGGAACCCAGGCACCGACGATCTCGGTGAGAATTCCCGATTTCGCCAGTAATCCTGAAATCATTTGTGAGACATAGTAGAGTACCGAAACCACCAGGCTGAGCAAAAGGCTCATCAGCAGAATGTTTTTCTTGAATCTGCCGCCTACCGCGCAGGATAAAAAAGCTACCACTAACGGGGTGAGAGCGAAAGAATATCTTTTATAATACTCTGTCAAAGGTTCCTTATACGACAAACCTGCCCGTTTAAGGCTATCAACCCACTCTCGCGCTTCCTGAACGTTCATTTCGCCGATGTTTCTGATAGTTTTACGAAAAGTATCCGGAGGTTCATCTATGTCGCTCCTGGTAAATGCAGTACGATCGGTCTCAAGAAGAAACCCGTCACCATCCCAGGAAAACATCCGGACATTCTGCAATTCCCAAACATCTTCTTTCCAAACCGCCTGTTCCGCATCAATTCTTTCAACGATTCTGCCGTTTTCATCCCGCTTGATGAGTATCAGCGTCCGGAGTATTCTCGCCGCGTCGTTATAATATTCAGCATGATAAACAAGCCTTGAACCGGCAGCAATAGTTGTTACATTGGTGTTGCTTAATGATTTCCTCTGTTTGAGCAAATCTTGCGATAAGGTGTTTTTTTCCGCGTATGTAGGAATCACTACCTCTTCTTCAAAATAAAACCCTCCCACGCTTAGGAGAATACCAAAGAGTAGTAGAGGCAGTACAAAGCGGAAAAGTGAAACTCCGGAACCGAAAACTGCGATTAGTTCGTTATTGGAGTAAAACCCTCCAAGGGTAAAAGCGATGGAAAATAATAGCGAAGGCGACAAAGAATACGAGATACACTTAGGGATATAGAGCAACTGAACTTTCAGCACTTCGATAATCGGTAC
>JABGPX010000442.1 GCA_018644745.1 Spirochaetales bacterium | reverse complement strand
GGCATTCAGCGCTTTCGCAGTTGCCAGATCACGACCAAACGGCTTTTCCACGACCAGTCGCTTCCAGCTATCCCCTTTCTCGTCTCGGTTCAACCCCTGAGACTTCAACCCTTCGGTGATCTTATGAAAAAGACTGGGCGGAGTCGACAGATAGAACACGACGTTTTGCTTTCCTTCGGGTGAATTGCCGATCTCCTGGAGCTTCGCTTTAATTTTGGCGTAATCTTTCATATTCGATGTGTCGATGGCCTGATAGTGGAGCCTGCCTACGAAACTCGTAAAGTCCGCGCTGTCTTCCGAATCGTGATCGCCGTATTCCGTCAATGCATCCGCCATCTTCTCCTGGAATGACGAATCGGCAAGGGCCGTTCGGCCGATACCAAGGACGGAAAATCCAGGAGGGAGCAGCTTTCTGCGGTACAACGAGTAAAGGCCTGGTATCAACTTACGCTTCGTGAGATCCCCCGAAGCACCAAATATCACTAAAGTTGCATTCTCAAGTTTTATAGTATTCATTCTGCTTTCAAAAAAAGATACCGCTATGAAACAGCAAAGGAAAGAATGCTTTTCAACCCGCCTCCATCGCGGGATGGCCAGGGGATGACCAGGGCTATCGCCTTGCTCAGTCGCGTGCTAATGCCGTAAGATTGTATGTATGAGAACCTACGAAGGCTTCCTTACACTCATTGAAGAGCTCAACGGTGACATGGTGGAAATAGAACGGATACAATCTCACAACTCTCGAGCTTGGGACCGAATTGAATCCGGCGCGTGCGACATACTCGACTTTGGTGCGCTGGCGTACACTATTCATACGATCTACGGAGTAATCGAAAATTATTTCCTTCGAATATCGAAATTTTTTGAGAATAGCCTACCCAAGGACTCATGGCACAAAAACCTTGTGGAAAAAATGGCGCTCAACATTCCCGGTGTTCGCCCTGCTTTTTTACAGGACAGGAGTGTTAAGAATAAAGTATTGGAGCTTCTTCGTTTCCGGCATAAATTTCGCAACATGTATGGTGAGGATCTAAATCCTGATAGGATGATTGAAATCCAGCGGCAACTTGAAGAGATTCTGGATGTCTTTCCATCACTTCATCAAGACTATTGCAATAAGCTTAGGAAAACGGCGGAACTTTTATGAGTGGCTTTGATGCTGAATCCTATGCTTCGTTTTGGAGAAAGCAAAACGAAGCGGAAAAAAAACGAATAGGAAAACGAGCAAAGGAAGCAATAAGGGAAGCAAAACGAATCGCTGTTAGCTTGGTACAAGAAGCCGGAGTAGAAAAAGTGGTCCTATTCGGCTCTCTCGCGGAAAACAGTGTGCGCGATGAAAAGTTTGACATAGACCTTGCGGTCTGGGGAGGGGATTGGCGCATAGCACAGGGAATTGGCGAAAAAAGCCCTTTCAAGATCGATATCGTCGAATATGATTATCTTCCTCCGCATCTGAAGAAACGGATAGACAAGCGAGGCCGGACTTTGTCGTAAGATACCAGGTATCTAATAATCTAATTCGCTTTTTACGATTAGGAACAATAGCCGGTCGTTGTCTCAGCTGCGAGCTTCAGTAATAATCCCGGAACATGAAAATTACCCCTGTCCGGGCGGCGCGCTCGCCGGTTGGGAAGCCGGCCTCGTCGGTCCACTTTGGCCAAGGGTGATGGATGCGGAGTTTACGATAGAAGGCGAAGTATATCAGTTTGCGATTTAGCAGCAGGTAAATGCCTTGATAACTGCCTCCTATAACACATGTTATATCGACCTAATACGAGTTGATAAACAACACTGTTTATCGTACTATTTAAATGGAGGCACTATGGGAAATGTAATTACGGCAAATGAGCTCAAGGTAAAAGGCGTTTCACGGCTCGAAGAGGTTACCTCCGCCGGCGAGGAAGCAATTATTTCGGTTCGAGGCAAACATCGATATGTGGTTGTCTCTATTGAAAAGTATAATCACCTTCGAGAATGCGAATTAGAGGCCGCTTTAGCGGAAACTGAACGCGACCTGGCGTCAGGAAAAACGATAGAGGAGTCGGTGGCGGATCACATCATGCGGCTGACCCGTGCCTAAGATAATTTATACTGAGTCCTATATCCGAAGAGCTCGTAAGTTCATCAAGAAGCATCCGTACTTACTCGGGCAATACAAGAAAACGCTCCGTTTACTCGAAGTCAATCCATCACACCCGTCGCTAAGACTCCACAAGCTGTCCGGATCGCTCGACCAGCTGTATTCAGTTTCAATCAATATAAGCTACCGAATCACCCTTGAGCTGATTATCAGGGAGGACATGATCGTGCCCGTTGATGTTGGGTCGCATGACCGAGTTTACTAGATTACCACACATGATAAGGAGCCAAGGTGAAAAAAAAGAAGACTGTAAATGCGGCGGACTATGACACCAACTTGAGACCAGTATCAGTAGATGACAGCGGTCTTGCCTGGTTTAGTCCCTCCGAATCTCCATTTACGATTTACGGATTTCCGTTTTATGAAACAGATGCTGTATATAGGCGCTTACCGCTCGAGCCAAAAGAAAAACTGCCGGAGTCTGTTGATGTTCTTGCGTGGAACACTTCCGGTGGTCAGATCAAATTTAGAACTAATTCGGACACCTGTGCGGTTAAGGTTACCCTATCCTCTATTTCAAATATGGTCCACATGCCGGCGACAGGGCAATCCGGGTTCGATTGTTATATCGATAAGCGGTTTGCCGGTGCTGCAATATTTGATTTAAGTAGGTCGGAGTATACCGCCGAGTTTTTCAATTATCCTGGCACAGGAGAAAAAGAAATTACTCTTAACTTTCCTTTGTATAACGGAGTCGAACGAGTTCTCGTCGGCTTAGAGAAGGACTCCGTAATAAGAACTACGCAAGGTTTTTCCTCGGACCGGCCGGTGATATTCTACGGCACTTCTATCACCCAGGGAGGGTGCGCATCCCGCCCGGGAATAAGTACGACAAACATTCTCTCCCGCAAGCTAGACCTGCCATTTATAAACCTCGGTTTTTCCGGAAGCGGCAAGGCGGAACCTGCAGTAGCCGCGTCTATTTGCGCAATCGCAGACCCTCTCGCAATTATCATCGATTGTGACGGCAACTGCAGTGATGTTGAATTACGGGAAAACGTACCGGCCTTTTTTCATATCATCCGAGATCGGTACCCTGAAATACCTATCCTGCTGCTATCATGCACTGCCTTTGTTAAGGATTATTTTTCAAACACAGCGAAAGAACGGGCATGGCGCGCGGAATTTCTGAATAATCTGGTAGAACAGGAAAAGAAGGAAGGAGATACTCGCATCTTTTTTAAAGATGGAAGAGACCTGCTCGGTGATGCCGGAGAGGAAGGAACGGTCGACGGGGTTCATCTCAATGATTTTGGTTTCTGGTGTTTCGCGAAAAACCTAACGCCTGTAATAAGCAGAGTCCTGGGGCGGAAATGCACGTAGTACAAACAGAAAACCTCGTAAAGAACCTTACCATTCTCATTCCAATCGGTTTTGTTAATTACTAGCCGATTAGTGTTTCTATCGGTATGTATTCCAAATCAAACACCTCGGCCACGGCTTTATAGGTGACCTTACCCTCAACGACATTGGCCCCCAGCAAAATCTCGTGGTTTTCATACATGGATCGTTTCCAGCCCTTCTCGGCAATTTCCAGCGCGTAGGGGAGCGTCGCGTTGGTGAGCGCGATCGTTGATGTACGCGCGACTGCTCCCGGCATATTGGATACGCAGTAATGTACAATGTCATCTACGACATAGATGGGATCCTTATGAGTAGTTGGCCGAGAGGTTTCAAAGCAACCACCTTGATCGATGGCAACATCCACCAGGACTGCGCCTTTTTTCATGGTTTTGAGCATTTTTCTAGTGACCAGCTGCGGAGCCTTGGCTCCAACAACCAGCACCGCTCCCACCACCACGTCAGCACGTGTTACCAGTTCCCGTAGTACTGAAGGATTTGAAAAAAGCGGAAAGCAATTGGCAGGCATCACGTCACTTAGGTAGCGAAGCCTGTCGAGGTCTCGGTCCAGTAAATAGACCTTCGCCCCCAAGCCGCACGCCATCTTTGCTGCGTTGATGCCCACCGCCCCGCCGCCGATTACAACAACGGTGCCCGGATCGACTCCGGGAACACCGCCCAGAAGAATGCCATGCCCCCCCATCTCCATTTCTAAATATTTCGCGCCCTGCTGCATTGCCATCCTACCGGCCACTTCGCTCATCGGTGTTAACAGCGGCAAAGAACCATCAGTTTTCTGAATGGTTTCGTACGCGATGTTAATCGAGTTGCTATCGATGAGTTCACGAGTCAATTGCTCATTTGCGGCGAGGTGGAGGTAAGTAAATTGTATCTGCCCAGGACGGATCATAGCATATTCGCTTGGCTGCGGCTCTTTGACATGCATTACCATGTCTGCTCTCGCGAAAACTTCAGATGCGTCTGCGGCGATATCTGCGCCGTGCTCACAATACAAGGCATCCTCAAAGCCGCTGTTTAACCCGGCGCCTTTTTCGACCAGGACCTGATGGCCGTGCTGGTGTAAAACCTCGACACCCGCTGGTGTCATAGATACCCGGTTTTCCTCCGGCTTGACCTCTTTGAGAATGCCTACAATCATTTATACTCCTTCAATAGCTCTAGCTCGCCGTTTGAATCTGCAATGGAAGTCCTTTACCTATTGCTCCGACGGCACTGCCTGGTCAGTGACTCCCGCTTTCGCAGTGTCCTTGAACTTGCGGCCCCATCCGGTAAGGATAGCTATTAGCATCACCACAAACAGGCCCATTCCGTGGAAAAAGAACGGCATGGCTTCGATAATATGGAAGCCTTCACCGACGATTCCGGTGCTGAGTGCGATTCCCAGCGCCAGCATGACCCCTGGATTGTACGGAACGAACATGATGGTTCCAGTAGCTAGTGCGTCCATGATGTTCGCGACGCGATTCGGCGAAAGATTATGCCGGTCACCAATTTGCTTTGCCATCGGACCGAAAGCAACGATTGATCGCGCCGATCCGGCGGTGATGATATTTCCGACAATCGTCAGGACGAAAATAGAGAGCTCAGCATTTCGAACGCTTCTGGTCAACGGTGATACCTTATTTAGGATTCGATCGAAAAGCCCAGCTTTTTCGAACACCCCGACAAGCCCGAGCAACAGCATCGTAAACATAATAATTGGAAGCATGCCGTTTATGCCGTTGTATAACACGCCGCCGAACTTTTTCGCCGCGACGTCGGCAAAGAGAACACCAGACGGCTTCAGTAGACCGGTTACCAGGCCAAGTACAATGCCGAAGGCGTTCGTTGTTATCAGAGCGGTAACGAGGTGAACGCCTCTAAACATGAGAAAGATTAGTACGGCGGGAACGATTAACATGATAAGACCTAAAGCGGAAACATCCTTAGCAACCGCCCCCGCGGTGGGATCGGTTTTTGTGGCAAGGCCAAAAATGATGAACATCACAACGGCAAAACCCGCCGCTACGAACGCGTATTTTAGACGGGTCCGTACAACGTCCTTGATTTCCGCCTCCTGAGTATAGGCCGAAGCGATCGTAGTATCCGATATAGGCGCGATGTTGTCGCCAAAGAAAGCACCACTCATCAATGCTCCGATCATGAGAACCGGGCTCGCTCCGAGGCCTACTCCAACAGGCAGCATAAGCGGTCCAATCGCCGCGATGCTACCACCGGATGTTCCAGTCGCTGTGGAAAATAAAGCTGCTATGATAAATGTGACGAGCGGTAGCAGTCCGCCTCCTATACCAATATTGACGCCGAGCATGACAAGACTGTCAACTAAACCGGTTGCACGCAGCAAGCGGCCCATTATGGCTGCAAGTATCCAGGCCATCGCCATGATTGCCACCATTCTCCGGGACATACCGCCGAGGATAGCCTCAGACGCTTCGGCCGGTTTCTTGGCTAAAACAATCGCTACAAACATTGCCGCCAAGCAAGCGATCCAGAGCGTTTTGGTATGTACCCATCCAGTGAGCACAAGGGCGATTATTGCACCAAGAAGGGTAATTAGCGGCAAAAACGCCCCGAAACTACCGAGTCGGAATTCCAGACGATCTTTTTCCATTTTCTTCCTCCACTAGAGATACTAATTTTCAAATATTGAAACTCTTGAAGTTTCGAATATTGATATTTTCAAGACTAACATGATATACTTACATTATCAAGGAATATCCGGAGATTATTGATGGTATACCTACTTGCCGGAATGCTGACATTTCCGATTACCGCCGCTTTTACTATTGCCGGTGTCGGTGCCGCGTTCGTACTCATTCCGGTGTTTACCACCCTTGGAATAGAACTGCATCAAGCAATGGCGGTTGCTCTTCTGCTCAACGCATTGGCGATGATTTCCGCCTCGGTTAGATATACAAAGAAAAAGCTTGTGCTTTGGAAATTGAGCATTCCGCTTATTATCTCAACAGCTATCGGCGCCCCTATCGGGGTGAAGATCGGATACAATATTAATAACGTCATCATTCGAATAATTTTTGTGTGTTTTCTCCTATTCGCTGCCGGAATGATCTTTTTTTCCAGAACGAAAAACGAAAACGACGGTGGGATGCTGGTTCTCACCACAGGAAAAAGCATTCTCAGCGGTTTTGCCGGTCTTGGAGTCGGCATGCTTGCCGGATTGATTGGTGTCGGGGGCGGGAATATCATACTCCCCATCCTTATCGCCTTCGGTATCAAACCAAGAGAGGCGGTCGGTACTACGGCGCTTGTTGTCGTGTTTTCGTCGGTCTCGGCTTTCTTGAGTCATGTCGGCATCAGCACTCTCGACTGGCTTCTTATCGGGATAACGGCCGGCGCCGCAATCGCAGGCGCCATCGTCGGTTCCTGGTTGATGACAGACAAACTGAATCCAAAGGCGATCAAAAAAGTGCTTGGATTTGTTCTGATTGCGTTCGCGATTAAGATGATTATAGGTCTAATATAGGGAGGACAGGATGAAGTCTGATAGAATCGATCTGATTCGGCAGCAGCTTCCGGCGGTTAGCAGCTGCATCTATTTAAATACGGGTACAAACGGACCGCTCTGCAGGGCTACCGCGGACATTATGACACAGATACAGGAGAAAGAGTATCTGGAAGGGCGGTACCTTCCTTTTATTTCCGAACTGAACCAAGACATGGACACTACGCGAAACATTATCGGTGATCTCATTGGAGCCGACCGCGATGAGGTGGCCCTTACGCATTCGGCAACCGAGGGAATGAACATAGTACTCTGGGGCATGAACTGGCAATCCGGAGATGAAATTATTACCACAAACCGAGAGCACGTCGCTGCTCTTGCACCAATTGCGCTTGTAAAGGGCCGTTTCGGACTCAATGTGAAATATCTCGAAGTCGAATTCGGCGACGACTATGATGAGGACCGATTCGTTGAACGATTTGAACAGAGCATTTCCAGAAGATCGAGACTACTCGTGGTATCTCATGTGTCTTTCTCCACCGGCCTAACCTTTCCGTTAAAGAGACTTGCAGAGATCTGTCATAGGCACGGAATGTATATACTTGTTGACGGAGCGCAGGGAGCTGGAGCCACCCAATTGGATGTCGGGAATTCCGGTATCGATTTTTATGCGATAGCTGGGCGTAAATGGCTGCTCGGACCCGAGGGAATTGGCGCGCTCTATGTCGCCAAGAGCAGGATATCCGAAATTGCCCCGACATTCATTAGTCCGTCGTCCGTCAGGCATCGGCATGACCTAGATATTTCTTCACCATACATAATACCGGCTCCGTTTGCCGCCCGGTTTCAGACCGCAACCGCAGCGAACCGATCGATACTTCTGGGTTGGCAAAAGGCCCTGATATTTCTACGGGATGAAGTCGGCACGGAGTGGATGCTGGATAGAATTGCCGAATTGGTTGCCTATTTACGCGGGAAATTGGCAAGCATACCCGAAGTAACGATAGTAACTCCTGCCGGCAACGAGGCCGCGTTTATTCATATCCAGGTTGAAGGGTGGAAACCAGCCGATATCTGCTCTATACTGAACGAAAGAAAATACATGATTCGTCCGGTTCCTGAACAGCATCTGCCTGCGCCGGTTCGAATTTCTGTCGGATTCTACAACACCCGTAGTGAACTAGACGGTCTTGCAGAGAATATAGCAGACATAGCCAATAGCTAAACTCGCGAATGCTATGAATAATGATATAATAGTAAAAATGTTGGTACGGAAGCTCGGATCGCTTGAGAGAAAAACGAATAAGAAAAATTACGCCTTAACATTTTGGGAGTTTGCATGCCGTCAAAAAGAAAGCTGAAAAATACACTTCGTGCAAACATTTTGAAAGCACTGGCAAACCTAACACGGGTATGCATAATCGAAAGGTTAAAAGAAGCACCGCTGAGCGTTAATGAGCTTTCGGCCAAGATCGGAGAATCCAGCTCGATAATCTCGCGGCACCTAAGCGTGCTCAAAAACGCCGGGCTCATCCAGGACGTCAAACAGGGAACGACGGTAGTGTATTCGTTAACCACAGATCGAATACCGGATATCTTGAATTCAGTTGACGAGGTGATAAAGCTGAACTACGAGCGATACAAATCATTCTTCGAGTAGCCATTTTTCACGCATCATCTATTTGATTACTGTAATTTTCAGAATTGCCCGGAGTAATTCCATCTTTCTCCGGATTTAGTGCATTACACTTGAGATTATTCCTCTTTGGGTTGAATAAGTTGAACGAACGTAAGCGTTCAGCAAACTGCCGATTCGATCAAACTTTAAAATGCAGAGCTGGCATACGCACCTCTCGGCTGCCGGAGAAAAGCTTCCACTTGTTGCCTTACTCGGCAAGGCCGTGCAAATTGTGAAACCGGCGCGGAAGTGTTACGATGCCGTCAATGATTGAGAAAGTCATAAAAAAAGGCGTTGCATGACAACAACGCGGACAGGAGTGACCTGGATTTCTTTTACGAGTGACCTATCAAAAACGCTAGTTCTATTGTCTAATGTCTCCGGGATTTTGAATTTGATGAACTTGATATTACTCCGAATGAATTGACGGAGCCTAATCAGGCGCGTTGCCCGATATGTGGAATCTGAACAGCGATAATGACGGTATCCCTGATTATCCTCAGGGGTGTGACAGCGGTTGGGACAACTCTACCCTGTTCGATATTGGTTATTTTATAGAGGCACCTGATTTACATGCGTTCCATATCCTTCAAATGGATGTGCTGTCAAGAATATCAGAGAAGCTCGGTAACAAAGAGAACGCAGACTACTGGAGCAATGAAGCGGCGGATTTGAAAATAAGATTGTACGACCACAGTTGGTGCGATGGTAGATTTTCAGCTCCGGTGTCAGGAAGCCACGCGAAGGATGAAAACCCGACATCGCTGCTATCGCCTATGCCGATTGTTTTGGGAGATAAGCTCGAGAAGGAAAAACTCGACGCATTAGTGGAGATTCTTGAAAAAGATTTCATAACGGACCGCGGACTGGCTACCGAATCACCAGAAAGCGAGCTGTATAAGAGCGACGTATATTGGCGCGGGCCTATCTGAGCACCGAGCACATATCTGATGGTCGACGGACTCAGGCGTGGCGGGTTTGAGGAGTTTGCCAAAAATATAGCGGTTAAATTCTGTCATATGATTAGGGAAATTGCCGGCGGTAACTATGAGAACTTCGATGCTGTAAGCGGAGATGGATTACGGGCTCTTGGGTATACCTGGACGGCAAGTGTAAACATGCTATTGATGTGGGAATACGGGATTCGATTAAAGTAATCTACACAATTCAATAGGTATTTAGCATAAAAAGGAGCACGTATGCTAATCAATATCTCGATTGAGACGGATAAGGACACATTCAATCCCCTGCTTGAGCCGGATGCAACCGGGCGGGTATCGGTATGGTGTCACTACTCCGATGGAAAATCGGAGAAGGTTACCGGAGAAAACCTGATTCTGGGTACAAGGACGAAACTGGCTAGCGGCGAGGATGTGATCAGGCTGGACGGTAATCGCATCATTCCGCTCGAGGGCGGAATGGGGACCATCGAGGCGATCGTTATCGTCGATGGTAAAACTTTCAAGGCTGAAAAGGACATTGTCGTGCGCCCTTTCTATCATGAGTATCACCAGGCGCTGGTGTACAAAATTTTCAGTATCCATCCGAAGCATCATCTGGGCACACCGACCTGCACTTTCGAGGAAACCCTGGAAGGGATCAAGCGAACGGACAAACTCACCCGCGGGATCCCGAAAATACTCTATCTAGAGGGCTACCAGGATGGGGGTTTTGATCAGCTTTTCCCCGCGTGGCTTCCCGTCGATCCGAGGTTGAAACGGGAAGAAGACGAGACCGCCCTGGACAGCCTGCGATGGCTCATGCGGGAGGCCCGGCAAT
>JABGPX010000379.1:8874-10431 GCA_018644745.1 Spirochaetales bacterium | reverse complement strand
GTTTACCCAATCCTGCTTTCTCCATGGGTTGCTGGGTCTGGAGGAGTGGCTATCAGGAATAGGAACCGAATCGCGAAGATCCGTCTTCCAGTTGTCTCCCTCCTGACCACGGGAAATCTCAAAAGAGCCGTATCGGGTGTGATACGTCGCGCCGCCGTCCTCCCAGTAGTGGTAGTGGTCGGTGACAAGATGAGTTCTAATCCCGTTGTTATTCAGGAGTTCCGGCATCGAGTCGTCGAATGGTTCAATCGGTCCCCAGGAGCGATGGAGAAAGTTGTACCTGCCTGTGTGAATCTCTCTCCGCGCCGGCATACACGGCATGCTCCCGATGTATGAATTTTCGAACATCGCGGTTTCTTTAGCGAGCCTCGTGAAATTCGGCGTCTGCGTCCAGGTACTCCCGTAGGGTTCGAGCATCCTGCGATTGAGAGAGTCGAACATGACCATTACTGCGCGCATGTTAATTCCTTTTATATTTGTTCTGGAAAGTGTAACGCCCTTAAAGCCGGGACACAAGGTCACTATACCAATTGTGAGAAGAGCCCGGTCATGATAAGAATACATCATGAAAGAGATGCAGTACCGCGATCGGTTTATCAACACCGTACAGTTTGGGCCGGTAGACCGGCTGCCCGAGCGCCATGCTTACGGCCTTATGCCTGGAGTACTCGAAGAGTGGCGCGCCCAGGGACTCCCGGCTGAAATTGGCGAAGACGACATCCGAGAATACTTCGGATTTCCTCCGCATCCCGGTCAACTGCCTATCGATTCCGGTCCGTTCCCTGCGTTCGAAGAACGGATAGTGGAAGAAACCCCAGAATACCGAATCGCGCTGGACAAATGGGGCAGAAGGACAAAGATGATGAAAGGGGTTACCACCCTCGCATTGGCAAAAGAGTTCCCTGTGAAAGACTGGGACAGCTGGCTGCCGTACAAAGAGCGTCTCGCATTCTCTGCCGACCGAATCGGCCCGGAGCTAGATGCCGCGATGGCCGAAAACGCAGACAGCGGAAACATAAACGCCTTCTATGCGATGGGTTTTTACTGGTTCCCCCGCGACCTGATGAGCGACGAGGAACTGGCGGTGTCGTATTATACTCAGCCGGATCTTATCCATGATATCAACGAAACCTGGTGTACTCTCATTGAACAGCTTCTTAACGCCGCCCTTTCGACCCAAAGCCTGGACATGCTGCATCTGAATGAAGATATGGCATATAAGAACGCGAGCATGATCGGTAAGCCGATCTTCGATGAGTTTATGGCTCCCTACTACCAGAGAATGAAAGGTATTATCGAAAACCACAAAATCCCGGTATTCTCCGTAGACAGCGACGGGTGTCTGAACGAATTAATCTACTGGTTCAAGGAATGCGGTGTAAATCTGATCGGACCAAACGAAGTCCAGGCGGGAAACAAAATCGCGTCATATAGAGCTGCCCTCGGCAGGGGAATGGCATTCGACGGCGGAATCGACAAACGTGAACTGGTAAAAGGAAAAGCGGCAATAGATAATATGCTCGAAAAAATCATCCAGCCCATCATGTCCAGCGGCGG
>JABGPX010000379.1:0-8774 GCA_018644745.1 Spirochaetales bacterium | reverse complement strand
TGCTACCGTTTCTGGAGTAACGATTGAGTTCGTCGTTTGGGCAGAAGCTGTCGAAACCCAATAGATGAATACCTATCCCAGCAAATACGAGTTTTTTGCTTTTCTTTGTTTTAACTGCCATGTTTTTTCCTCCGAATGCATAGATGCTATAAGAGGAATATGGGAATCGAATGTGGGCGGGTTCGGTAATTCTGCGTTAAAACAGCGTTAAATCTGAAAAAAGAGCCGGATTCTAGGTTTTTTTCTGCTTCCACTCCCCGGTCATGGCAAAATGGACGGCTTCAAACACGGATATCTGCTCGCTCTTCTCGAGCGCAGCGTCGAAACCTTCGATGCCCATTCTATTCTGGAGTTCAGCCTGCAGCTTTTTATGACGCGGACAGGTACGGGTTCCACCCTCCGTTCGCAGTCTGACGGCGACATCGAAAAGCAATGCGGCGCTTGTGAGGTGCCCACGCAGCATATGTATCCGGGCAATCGGTACGAGGGAATTGGAAATACCCAGGGATTCCCTGCTATGACGCACGTGGATCTCCAGACCCTTTTGGAAATGGCTTTCGGCGATGTCGATGTTACCATCGACTTGCTCGATGTAGCCCAACAGAGCCGCCGCATAGCCGTAAAGGTTCCAATCGCGGATTTTCCTGGACAGGTCTATGAGTTCTTCAGATTCTTTTCGAACCGCTGGTAATCCTGCGCCCAATATATAGCTTATTGGGATCAATACACACCGGCAAACCGCAACGCCCAAGTAATTCCCGATCGATTCCATGATTTCCAGTGCCTCGCGTAACATACCTGCGGCTTCTTTGTAACCATCCCCGGTTGGTTTCTCTAGGAAAAGACTTCCCCCATAGGCTACTCTCCCAGAATGATTTAATCCCATTATAGCCGAGAATCGCAGGCATTCGGCGACTCCCCATTTTACTCCGAGCTTCTTCCAAAGCCCCAGTGATATTTCTATATATTTCGACGTTTGCTTGGCGTCGCGGTATCTTGTTACTTCGGCCAACGTGAAATACGCCTCGGCGATCCCTTCATCACTTCCAAGATCCAGAAACCGGTGCAAACCTTCCTGCGTGTACTCCTTGCTTTTCTCGCGATAACCGTTCCAGTCAGCAAGCCTGCCGGCGACAAGGTACGCGCTTGCCCGAACAGTCGTCTGTGTGTCGGGCCGGAGTTCCAACGCTGCACAGATGAGTGAGTAGCCTTCAGCCGAATAGCTTCGCGCCAGCCAGAATCGATGCAATGCATTACAGTACCGAAGCGCGGTTTCACCATCACCTTTTTTCAGAACTTGCCGGATCGCTTCCAGGTGGTTGAACCGTTCCTCTTCTAGCCGATCGAGCCACTCGATCTGAGCAGGCCCGTGAAGCTGGCCGGCCGCGTCCTCTGCAAGGGTCAGAAACCAAGTAATAAATTTGTCACGCAGCGCATTCGCGTATCCGTCGGCGTCGAGTCTTTCCGCGGCGCACTGACGGACCGGTTCGAGCAAGCGGTACCTTTTATTTGGTGATTCGGGAAGAGACTCGACCAACGATTTCTCGAAGAGAGATGAAATGATGTCATAGGTCTGTTTGTTTTCTCCACCACAGATTTCTTCTGCCGCATTGAGTGTAAATCCTCCCCGGAATACTGAAAGATTGATAAGTAGCTCCTGCTCTTCTACTTCCAGGAGATCGTAACTCCAATCAAAAACTGCCTGAAGATCCCGGTGCCGTGCAGATGCCGATCGGTCTTGCGCCTTGAGAAACCCCAAGTGAGAATCGATGCGGTTTCGCAACTCCCTTGGTGAGAGCATGTTTACTCTCGTGGCAGCCATCTCAATAGCAAGGGGCGAACCCTGAAGATACGAACAGATCTCCGCTACATCCGATGCGTTTTCAGCGGATATGTCAAAATCGTGTATCCGTGATCGGGCCCGGTCGATGAAAAGACGAACTGCCTCAAAGCTTCGCACTTCTTCGATCGCGGTGTGCGGCGTGACTTCGGGTATCGGAAGCTTTAGCGGGGGAACAGGAAAAACCTTTTCTCCCGATATGCGCAATGGTTCTCTACTCGTTGCCAGAAGACGAAGCTCCGGGCATTCGCTAAGGATAATCGAGGCGAACTCCGCGCACGCTTCGATCAGATGCTCGCAGTTGTCTAGAACGAGTAAGGCTTGCCGGCCAGAAAGGCTCCTGACAAGGTCACCGATATCCTGGCCTCGATGAATTTTGAAAACTGTCGCGACGGTACGAGGAATGAGCTCGGGGTCGGTAAGCCCCGCCAACTCGGTAAACCAGACACCGTCGGGAAAACTGCCGGCTAAACGAGACGCGACCTCAATCGAAAGCCTGGTCTTTCCCGCACCGCCGTGACCCGTTAGCGTCAGCAGAGGTCCTGTGTAAATAATCGAGGTAAGTTCGACTATCTCTTCATCTCTCCCGACAAAGGATGAGAGCTGTCGCGGGAGATTACCCAACCGCCGCGCCGGTAACGCCGTCGTCTCAATCGAGGCGGCTTTCTGGATTTCATGGTAAAGCTGCACTGTATGCCCGTCAGGCTCGATTTCCAGTTCCGACACAAGCAGTTCTTTGCAATGCATGAACTGCCGGATAGCTTTCGGCTTATCGCCTGATTCCGCGTATCCACGCATCAACTCCCGGTGCGCCTCCTCGTTAAATTCGTCCAGCTGCAGCCATCTTCGGCCGAAAACCAAAGATTCCGCGAAGCTCCCGCGTTTTTGAAGGGTGTTACAGACAAGCCGGTATCCGGAGTGGACCCTGAGTGCTAGAGCTTCAGAAATTTCGAGCATCCAGCCATCAAACTCCGCGCTTCTTCCGACGGAGAAATCCTGCAGAAAAGATCCACTGTACAGGCCGATTGCCTGCTCGGCCAAAGGGAAGCATCGTTCGCAGCCGTCTTCCTCTTCATGCGGATGGGCGTCGCAATCACTTAAAAGAGCAGCGAATTCGTCAGTGTCAACCCAAACCACCGATTTTTCGCCGAGAGTGACGGTTTCACGGTCGGCGACAATGAAACCATCACCAATAACTTTCCGTAGAATCGACAGAGCGTTACGAAGAAGAGATCTCGACGATTCTGTTGAGCTTTCCGGCCACAGCAAGGTGGCCAGATGGTCTCGGCTATGTGTGGAATCTGTAACCAACAGATATGCGAGGAGTGCGAAGATCTTCTTGGTGTTTAGTTTGATCGTATCGCCATTCTGTTCAAGCCGAGGAGAATCAAAGAGGTAAAGATGAAATTCCTTCTGGTCTTCGGATGTCATTGCATTCACCGCGAAACAAGCGGAATGGTTCACAGTATTCTAAACCATATTCGGAATCAGTGCAAAAAGGAAACCCTATTTAAGCCCATTCGCTGAAACATCCCGCAGCGTATCCGCCCAAAGGGCGATTTGTTGCGTTGTTGTCATACTGAACCTCCTTGTTTTCGATAGGCTCCGGGAGACATACCGCACCATTCCTTGAATTGTGAATGGAACCTCTGCATTGTACCGAAACCGCTCTCATTTGCTACATTGCTTACAGTGAGATTGGTTGTACGAAGGAGAATCTTCGCGTGATCAAGCCGAACTCTGGCAATTTCATCATGAAGGGTCCTGCCCATCGCCGCCTTGAATCGTATTTCGAGACTGCGCCTTGAAGCGGCCACATTATTGAGCACATCCTGCACCTGTATCCCCTCAATTCCGCGGGCCCGGATAAATTCTACTGCCTGTTTTACAAGAGGATCATCGCCGGCAAAAACCCTGGTCGATTCCCGCTCGATCAGGTCTAGGGGAGATACGAGCACGGGACCGTTTAAGCCGGTGGTTTCTCCATTTAGCACTTCATCAAGATGCCTTGCCGCCTTGAATCCGATTTGTCCGCAATCCAATTCGATACTCGATAGTGAAGGCTGAGACAATTCGCAGAGGATATCCTCGTTGTCGACTCCAATAATCGCCGCCTCTTCCGGCACATCAATCATCAGCTTCCGGCAAACCTCCGTGAGTTTCACTCCGGCGGTATCGTTGCAGGCGAAAATGCCTACCGGACGGCTCAATTCCACGAGCCACTCGCCCAGATGTTCAGAATTCTCCAGCCTTTCCCACCAGGGTAGTGATTCATGAAAAACCGCCACTTCATCGGTTCGCTCATATACGGCGTCACGAAAACCCGAGAGCCGTTCCGCTGACCAGCCGGTATCGCCGACTCCGCAATAGGCAAAACGCTTAAAGCCGCATGACAGGAGGTAGTTTCCCGCCCGTACCCCTGTAGCATAGTCATCATTATTCACCTGGTCAAAACTGGTCCAGGTATAAGCTCCCGCAACATCAACCACCGGTATTTCAAGCGCAGCAAGGCGCTTCGCATCTTCGGCAGATTCCACCCTTGCAATAATGCCATCGCCTCGCCAAAATTCCAGATCCTCCACGGGCCTGAACATCCAGCCGTAGCCGTAAAGGCGCCATTCTGGTTTCTGCTTGGCATATTTCACCACGCCCCGGGCGATTCCATGTTCATAGTAATCATCCAGATTCATGCAGAGAGCAATTTTCTGTCCCTTTGATTTAATCATACCAACCGCGATTGCGCAAAAGATGATTCACTATACGCATTTTGAGTATTGATGGTAAAGGCCGGCGAGCCTATCATACTGTCAGACTAACATGCTGGTCCGCGGAAGCGGATGAGAGGAGAAGAAAGATGGGTTTTATACCTCAAAAAGACGATCTGATTGTGATAGCAGGTGCCGGCGGATTTATTGCCGGTTCCCTCGTGAAATATTACCAGGAAAAGGGATTTACTAATATTCGGGCGGTTGATAAGAAACCTCTCCCCGAATGGTACCAGGTTGTGCCGGGCGCAGAGAGCCTGTGTCTCGACATGAGCGATGTAATGAATTGCCGTCGTGTAGTGGAAGGTGCGGTGGAAGTGTACAACCTTGCAGCCGATATGGGGGGCATGGGATTTATCGAACGATTTAGAGTTGAGTGCCTTCGCAGCATTCTCATAAATACTAACCTGATCGACGAAGCGTATCGAGCCGGAGTAAAAAAGTACTTCTTTGCTTCATCAGCCTGTGCTTATAACACGGATCTCCAGAAGGACCCGAATGTTCGGGCATTAAAGGAGAGTGATGCTTTTCCGGCGATGGCTGAGCGCGGTTATGGGTGGGAAAAGCTCATGTCTGAAATGTTCTGCCAGGAATACTATGCTGAAAGGGGCATGGAAACAGCAATCGCCCGTTTTCACAACGTGTACGGACCAAACGGCACTTGGGACGGCGGTCGTGAGAAAGCTCCTGCCGCGATGTGCAGGAAAGTCATTGAGGCCAAAGATACCGGAAGCACGGGAATCGAAATCTGGGGCGACGGCACCCAGACTAGAAGTTTTATGTACATTGATGACTGCACCAGGGGTATCGACATGATTACCCATAGCAACGACCTGATTGCGGTCCCGATCAACTTAGGATCCAACGAACTGGTTTCTATTAACAAACTGGTGAGTATCGTCGAAGAGATCGCCGGGATTACCCTCGAAAGATCATACAAACTCGACGCACCGAAAGGTGTGGCAGGAAGAAACAGCGACAACACGATGATCAAAGAGATCCTCGATTGGGAACCCAACCTCTCGTTGAAAGAGGGAATGGCAAAAACCTATGCCTGGATCGAGAAGCAGTACAACGACCGGAAGGCCGGAAAACGTACTATCAGCTGAGCCAAAGCAACCGTAAAAAGAGGTAGGTAATGGTTTCCGAAAGCGCGGCCGAGATATCTTCGATAGTCGGTACTATTCCATACAGGATGGCTTTTGCAGGCGGCTGGATAGACCAGCCGTTCGTCTCGAGACTCAACCCCACCCCGCCCGGATCGATGGTTGTGGTGGCTATTGAGGCAGACTGCAGGTTCATGGACCGGTGCGGGATGGGCACCAGTACCCGAAGGGTTGCGCACGAACTGTGGCCCGACGGGCTTCCCGACACCGACCCGGCGGAACTTACAAAAGAGCTCTATAGAGCAGAAAACAAGGATCTGACGGAACCTTCGGGTTCCCAGGATATGATCGGGCTGCTGTATCCGGGAATCAATAGAATTGATTATGATTATTCCCATGAAGAGGGCATTTTCCCGGTTCATGTTGATTCATGCACCGATCGGGAAACCGCGTCGTGGCTGGAAAAGATCATTTATATGATACCGATCAACCAGCGCCCGGCGGGGTACAATCCCCTCGAGGTAAAAAACCTGGACGGCGGTTTGATTAGTCGCCTGGGGAAATCCGGACAAGATTGCTATGAAGCAATTATTAGCATGAATGCTTCGGCCCTTGGCGAATCGATGAATGAATGCATGGAATGCTGGGAAGCCATTTTACCAAACACGGTTTCCCACTCGACGATAGCGCTTGATCTCCGCAAAATCCTCGCGTTCTATCAGAACCGCTATGCCGGCGCAATGTACTCCGGCTGTGGCGGCGGATATCTCTACGTAGTGTCAGACGAGCCGGTTCCCGGCGGGTTCCCGGTAAGAGTCAGAACCCGACGGGAGACCATATGAAAAACGTGGCGGTTTCCGGCGCGTTTGATGACGTAAAGCCGGACAGTATCCGGTTCCTTCAGGAAGCAGCGAAACTCGGAAGGGTACACGCTCTTCTGTGGCCCGACGGGCTGGTCGAAAAAGCCAGCGGCGCACCGGCCAAGTTCCCCGAAGCCGAAAGGCTCTATATGGCCCAGGCCGTGCGTTATGTGGATAGAGTTATTCGACCGGCCGTTTCATTTGATCCCGTCTCTCTTCCGGAATCGGTTCTCTCAGACTGCTCAATGTGGATCGATCGTCCTTCGAAGTGGAATACGGAGAGAGAAAATTTTTGCACGGAGAATAGTCTCGAATACAAAGTAATCCCGAATGACGCTCTCTCGGGTTTTCCCGACGAGGGTGATCCCGCGAAACCGACTGGAAAATCGGTTCTCGTTACCGGCTGCTACGACTGGTTCCACTCGGGACACATTCGGTTTTTCGAAGAGGTGTCGGAACTGGCCAGCCTTTATGTCGTTGTCGGTAACGACGAGAATGTCAAACTCCTGAAAGGCGAAGGTCATCCGATGTTCTCTGACGAAGAGCGCCGATACCTCTGCGGCTCAATGCGGTATGTACACCAGGCGCTTATATCAACCGGAGAGGGCTGGATGGACGCAGCGCCGGAAATTGCCCTCATACACCCTGACATGTACGCGGTAAATGAAGACGGAGACAAAGAAGAGAAACGCCGTTTCTGCAAGCAACACGGTATCGAATATGTCGTGCTGAAAAGAGTTCCGAAAGAAGGACTCAAGCGTCGATCAAGCACCAACCTTCGGGGATTTTAAGAATTTCCTTATTTTTTGTTCATAGGTTTGAGTTTGATCCATCGTTTTTTTTACAAACTCATTGTCCTCGGCCAAAACATGGGCCTCATTATAACCTTTAGTAATCTTTTCTCCTCGCAAGTCATCCCTCTGTTTCGACTCAAAAATCTGCTTGGCAATAGCATTCTTGATTTCAATGAGAGTGATACCTGCTTCGTTCAATGACGAAAACTCGAGCCTGGAAAGAAATAGGTTTCTTGCATGTTCCCATTCCTCATCGTCGGTTGACTGGTGTAATATTTCATCTAAATCAGCTTCGCTTGTTTTATGAGTCAGAAGATATCTAAACATAAGATTCAGGCAGTAGTATCGAATGTAATAATCATAGGTATTTATGGCTTTAATCCTATTCGATTCCAATAGATAGTTTTTTCCCAATCCCTCAATATCGCTTTCGGTATACACGTCCTTCATCGACGCTACTTTCAAGCGCCCTTCCGCATCTACCATTTTATCAACAATAGAGGGACGGAAGATCGAAAATTTGAGATGGATTCTCTTGGCCCTATTCCGCTGTCTGTATTTTTCTTCGTTGCGCTTGATCATAAAAAAATTGTCCGACAGAATCCACGCGGGAAATATCTCATTAAAAGCTGGTGAAATGTCATCGAAATTTATCGAAGGAGAATTAATAAGGGAGAAGGGAAAAGACACTTTCTGGGGCAGAGTTATCGTTCCTGAGGAGATAATGGAATAGGGTGAATTAGTAAAGTCCGCCGGATATTTTATTGCGCAATCGAGTCCAAAAAACATTCCCTCACCAGGCCACAATTCCTGATCCGGTTCTTTGCCGGTATGGTTGCTTCCTATATTTGATCCGTAGGCGATGTTTCCTTTCCCACCCGGCCAAAAAGCCGAGATTAACAACGCCTGATGATGGAAACCGACAAAAGATCCAACCAGGGATGAGGTTACCTCCCCCTCGGCAATGTTGGTATTTGCGCCAATGAGTGAATCAAAGACTTTTCCATGTCTATCGGCACCGCTGTGCTCAGTGAATATTGAGCCTTCGGTAAGTGCGCCTGTGGAGATTTGTGCTCCCCATTGCATTGTGCAATCTTTTACGATGGCCCCATCGGTGATTCTTGTGCGCTCCTCCTTATTGGATATTACCACTGTGTTTTTTACAGAACACGCATTATCAATGAGCCCATATTCACCCAAAAAGAAGTTTAGCACCTTTGGTGAGTCAACAACCTGTGCGGCGAACTCCACAATGCTCCATTTCGATTTCGCAGCTTCTGCATACTTATCAATCAGCTCCGAGTATTTTCCTTGAAGCTCTCTATCTCCGCGATCCTTGCAGATACGCCGGGCAACATCAATGTTTATCTCCGGGAAAACCCTCACCTCTCTGCCGCCGGTTTCGACGG
>JABGPX010000017.1 GCA_018644745.1 Spirochaetales bacterium | reverse complement strand
AATGCCTGGACCGTGCGGGACGGCGAGTTATTCCTTTTCGCGAGGATAAAAGGGCGAACCAGTTGGCATGAGGACATCCCCAGGTACATAACACAGGCTGACGGCAATTGGCCGGCGTGGTATCAGAAGCTTACTGCAGAGTAAATCAGTACCGAATCACCAACTCTTCACGCACTTCGCTGTGCGTGATTTTCACATACAGAGCCTCGTCGGCTTCGCTGTACAGCCAGCCGCTGTTATAGAATTGAAACCGCGGGTCGCTTTTCCATTGGATTCCGAAGAAAGAAATACCGGAGAAAGGCGCAATTCCTTTCAGAATGAAGTGGTGGGTGCTCTTTACCGGATACTCGAAGGAAATGACAAGTCCATTCGGGGTTTTACGAACATCGAATTCGTTACTGACGGTCCATGCCCAGATTCCAGGTCCGGCACTCTCGGATAGTGAGACTTGATGCGGATAGAAATCGCTACCGGTAAGAGACGCGTAAATCTCTTCGGGCAGGATCGCGCCGCTGGAATTTGCTATGGTGTTTTCGTCGGTTTTAGCTATTGCAGGTAGATATGGAGAGTCATCTGTGAAGGTAAGTGCCGACACAACTAGCTCCCTGCCGATATTTTCATAGAGAGTGTTTCCCTCATCTTCGCCTATTCTCGCAATGATCAAACCGCCGCTTATTGATGCGGCTATGTCGACAAGCTCCGGTCCTGATCCGAGGAATAATCCACGATCCGTCAACACAAGAGAAGAGAGCAATCTGCTCTCAATCAGGCCTCTAAACCGGGAAAATGCCTCGGCAAGCGGGTCGTTAAGGTTCGTGCTTTCTGAGTATGCCGTCAGCATGCTGACCGTTGTGTTCAAAGAAAGGTTATCTAAATTGATCCTGGATGTGAGATCCGCCAGGTTTTGAAACATTCTTGCTGGAGCCCGGTCCGCAACAAATTTTAGAAGATCAGGAATGGCGAAGACATCCGAATTCTCCTGGGTAATCAGGCTGTTTATCCGCTCTATGAGATTTTGATCCCCGATTTCGATATCCCGGCCTCTGTTTACGATATCTCCCAGGTGGGGCGCGGTTACCCAGGTTGTTTTATCTTGATGAAGTGTAGTGGCGTTTCGAAGCGAATTGAGGGTATTACTCAAAACTCCGCGACTTGAGGCTTCCGAGAGGACAGCGGATAGTAGAACCTCACTGAAAGATTGTGATCCGTCAGGCATTGTCCAGGTGCCGGTTGCTCTGTTGTAGCGGCCGGTAGTCCAGTCTTGAAACGCGCTATCTTCAAATCCGGCAATTGCTTCATAATAATCCAGCGCCAGGGGGAAATCGTATTGGCTTTCAAACCAATACGCGGTATGCGGAGTGTCTGCGGATTCAAAGCGGGTAACATAGAAATTATCATAGATACCGTCGTTGCTTCTCAATATAAACGCGCTGTTCACCAAATCGATCGTTGAACCCGGCGGCAATGCGACGGCGCTTGAACCGCCGCCGTTTCGGCCGGTACTTGTGAGCGAAAGAAGGGGAATTCCGTGCTCGCTGACCTGCACCGTTCCGGCTGTAGTATACGGCAGTACCAGTTCGGCGGCCATTTCAAGATCCGTAATTGCCTCTATTTGCTTCTGAAAACCGCCGGTAGATATGCCTAGAGTGAGACGATTGCCGAATTGGATCTCGACTGAGTTCGGCGCGATAGTATATGAGGATAACGACGCATAGATCGATCGGCCCGTTGCAAGCCGGAACTCAATCG
>JABGPX010000402.1 GCA_018644745.1 Spirochaetales bacterium | reverse complement strand
GTAAGAACTATGAAAGTCATGAATGGGAACACCACGACGCGGACTTCCATCGCATAATTGCCAGGGGAACCCGCAACGAACGTCTGATAAGGGCGGTGAGTACGATTTATGAAGAGTGTTTCTATCTGAATAAAATATTCCTCTACCGTGATCTTGGCGAGAACGCACAGGCCGATCCGAGCCATCTTGCTGATGTCCTTAAAGAGCATAGAAGCATATTGGACGGAATCGCCTCGAAAGACCCCGAAAAGGCCGAAGCCGCCGCGAGAAAGTCCGTGAAATTAGCCACCTCACGGCTTATGGGGAACTTCGCCGCAAGACGCCGGCGTAGAGGACCTGCTATCGAAACGTAAAGCCGATCTTCGAATAGCTTTCTTTTACCTGGAGCAAGCCGTTTTTCACAAAGGAGTAGTCTCCTCCCGTCGCAAAGAAACCGAAACCTTTTTTCATGAGTTCTACGGCGTCGTCGGGACCGGTCGATGGAATTCCGGCGACTTTTCCATTGCGTTTGCACGCGGTTCCCACGCGGTCGATAGCGTTCAGTATCTGTGGATCACGAACCTTGCCGGGAATACCGAGGGAGAGAGCAAGATCTCCGTGTCCGATAAATAGCACATCTACGCCCGGTGTGGCTGCGACATCTTCGATAATATCAAGAGCTTCGGCATCTTCGATCTGTGCAACGATAAAAGTCTGCTCGTTTGATCGTTTTATATAATCCTGAACGCCGATCAACCCGAAATCCGCGTCCGCGTTAACACCATCGAGACCTCGTTTGCCTTCGGGCGGAAACTTCACTGTAGCGACCACTTCCTGTATATATTCGATACTCCTTACTCTTGGTATCATGAAACCGTGCACCCCCATTTCAAGAGGCTGCAGCAGGTCGTGGTAACCCGCCATGTTTCGCCTGAGCATGGTATCCATGCCTGCGGCTCGAGCGGCGGTTATCATGTGATCGATCCTCGAGGTATCGGCGTAGAGATGCTCATTTCCAAGCCAGAGGCAGTCGTATCCCATAGATCCCATCATTTCTACGAATTGGGGGCTCATCGAATTAATTTTTGCAGTAAGAACGGGTTCGCCGGCGGCCAGCTTTTTTTTCACGATTGAAGGATTCATCGATAACTCCGGTTCGAAGATAGAGAGTGGAAAACGAGGGGCAGTGTAGCACCCACCTTCGCGGACTGTCAACGACGTGTTTACGCCCTCGCGATCAATCCGTCGTAGCCGGTGGTTACTTCGAACGGACTGTTGTCGTAAAAATCCTGTACCTGCTGATGAGAAAACCCGGTATGAGGATTAAAGTGGGTGGCGAACACTTGAGTATCCGAATCAATAAATCCTATTGCGGCCATTTTCTCCAGCTGCCTTACAAAAGAATAACAATCAAGGTGACCAAAGGGAAACTCTCCACGGTCCGTCCGTCCTCCAAAGGTAGAGTCCATTACAAGAATATCCGTGTGCCGACCCTGAAGGTATTCCCATGTTTCATCATCATAGTAACCTGTATCCAGCGCGTAGAGCAGCCGTACTCCATCATTTGATGTTAGCAGGTAATTGATTGAGGCCTCTCCTTCAACCGTAGTTTTGTGCCGGCCCTTTACAGTCTCCGCTTTATAATCGCCTATCTGGTATTCTTCGTAATAATTGAGCGACTTGATGATAAACCTTTCGAGAAGTTTATCCAGTTTCGCATTGTTGAAGAGCACGGACCTGGCGAGATTGAGAGCGAAATCCGCAGCAGGGTT
>JABGPX010000705.1 GCA_018644745.1 Spirochaetales bacterium | reverse complement strand
GACGCTTCTTGATATTCTCGATATTCCGTATGAGCTTACCGACGGCTCAAGCGCCATGCCCGTTGTTCGTGGTGAAACCGATAAAATTAGAGATGCGATCGTTTGCGGGTGGTCGGAGTTTGCCTCCGGCAATGCGGCTGCCACAGCGTCTGTCCGCACCGCGGAGTGGAACTTTGTTACCAGCGTTGACAAAAAAGAACCTCAGCATCTCTTTGATCTCGCGGCTGACCCGGACGAAAACACCGACGTTATCGCAGAACACCCCGATGTTGCCGTCGAATTGCGAGGGCACGTTGAGGCAGTCGTAGGTCAACCCCTTCCCGCCACGCTGAACGAAGTGTGTGATACCCAGCCCTCGCCCATCATCACGTATTTGGACGCCCGGAAGCGGATACGGTAATAACCACATTCCCGGATTTTCGTCCGGTTTCGATATATTGATGCGCTTCGACGATCTGCTCTAGCGGATAGGTTCTGTCAATAACGGAAATTATTTTTCCGTCCTCAATGAGCTCCCTGAGGAATACCAGATCTTCACCGTTCGAGCTCGCAGCCTCAAAGATCACTTTGTTGCTGCTTCGAAGGTTAGTCCATATACCACGGGTTATATGCGGCAGCCTGGGGTTGGCCAGCAGATATACTCCCTTTTCCTTTAGCAAACCAAGACATCCTGAAAACGAACTCTTGCCAACAACGTCAAACACAATATCATATGATTCGCCGCTTTGCGTATAATCTTCTGTCATATAGTCCACGACATAGTCCGACCCGATAGAACTCAGCATATCCAATTTATCCGCACTATCAACCGCCGTCACCCCGGCGCCGAAATATTTGGAGAGCTGCACGGCGAAAGTGCCGATGCTGCCTCCGGCGCCGATAATAAGAATCTTTTGTCCTTTTTGAATATTTCCTTTCCGAAGAAAATGCAATGCGTCACGTCCGCCAAAGGGAACCGCGGCAGCTTCTCCATGAGTCATATTTGCAGGTTTTATAACAACTCCGCCTTTCATCTCATGGGGTTTTTCCGGCAGACATTTGTATTCGGTGTTTGTGCCGAAACTCATACCGACTGCTCCGAATACCTGGTCTCCTTTACTTAGCAATGTTACGTCTTTACCTACCGATTCTATTTCTCCGGATATCTCGGTACCCAAAATAGCTGTTCCCCGCGGTTTGAAAATGCCAAGCCAGATTCGCATGGGCAGCTTGAGAAAGAGAGGGAAATTAAGGCTTCTCATTTCACAATCACCGGCTGTAACCGTGGTCGCCAATATCTTGACGAGTACTTCATTATCTTTAGGAACAGGTTTTTCGACCTCTTCCAATTTTAGGACATCTGGCGGCCCGTAGCTATGCCATACAACTGCTTTCATGAGTTATCTCCATTCCGTGCTGACTCGCCCTGCAATTATTTTTCCCAGTAGGGCCCTTTTTAAGCTCCCATCACAGCTATTTTCCTGGAGTTACTTTCACGCTGCTCCAACGACTTCTCTCGCCACGTTGTTCCAGTCCCAAAGCCTCTGAGGATCGTACTTCACCGTGCTGATATCTTTCAGAATGAATTCAACAGCACAGCCGGAGCCCTTGGCCGCATCATAAGTATCCTGCAAGTCCTTACGCACGGCTTCGCGGTCCCATGACGCAGTCGCGAGAAAAGCCGGACTCGGTTTTCTCGATATTACAAAGCGGCCGTCTATGCGCTCAGCCGCTTTTTTCACATCGGCCCAAGGGCTTATAGAAATTTCCTCACGCC
>JABGPX010000191.1 GCA_018644745.1 Spirochaetales bacterium | reverse complement strand
CGTTAAGTTAACCTTGGCGCCCATCTGCTGCTCGAGGGCCCGTTCTTTTTCTCTCAGCTGCGGTTCGTACTGCTGTTTCAGAGCCTCCAGCATTTGTGTCCGGCCCTGCAGGTATTGGTCGAAGAATTGGCAAATTTGCTCAAAGATAAATGAAACTTGTTTCTTTTCCTTGACTACTAATTGAAGCCCTTTCTCCAGCATCTCTAGTTTCGCGGCGAATGTATCATCTATTGGAAGGTTGAGATTCGCAGACATTACGCTGAAAAAGCCCTCCCGTATCCAGGATTGATCTTTCCCTGAGTAGGATTTTATCTTCCCGGAGGCCGTTTTTTCATCCATGTCTTCGGCGGGATTGATAAATGCTGATGCCAGCCGCTTCCCGTCGTTTTTTCTCTCGCTGGATTTCAAAGTGTCTTTGTCTCCCTGAATATCCTTGGTGCGTTCGAGAGCGATTTCCCAGGCGGATTTTATCTCACTCATACTATTCTCCTTTTAACATAATTAGAAATTACTCACACTGTCGTCCAATTTCAAGCAGCTGACTACAGCGTCTCTACCGAGCTGCTAATACCGAGCAGAATTTATCTATCCGCTCTTCACTGATTGAATCAATGTCGTCTACTACCTTCGCCATGCGGGTAAAAATGAAGCGATCCGTTTTACTCATTCCTCCCAGCTTTGCTATTCCTCCAAACCATTCGCTCACTGCAGCATGGGCGGTCAGCCAAATCGGGAAATTGGCTTCGAGTTCTTCTCGTGCCTTGTCGTCCTGATAGAGGCAGGTGATATACAGCCCGACCGTCTTTACCTTAAGTGCGGCTTTGTTTTTCTCGACAAATCGGCTGACGGTGCCCTGCATACGGCCTGCGTAAATCGAGCCGCCGATAATAACCGTGTCGTATTCAACGAGAGACGGGTTTTTCTCATCCTTGAGATCCACAATACCGCATTTTCCACCAAGCTTTTCATTCAGCTTTTGGGCGCACAATGCCGCCGCACCGTATTTTGATCGGTAAGCTATAAGGGCATTCATCTACTCTCCTTAGTTTTTGCTTGCATCTCCGGCCGCCCGGGCGCTTTCCCGGGTATGAATGAGCCGGTTTCTCATATAGAGAAGAATATCTATTAGCACCATACAGAAATTACAGATGTAGAGAACAATCACATAGTCAAAGGAGAAAAATATCTTGTGCAAGGCACCTGCCACATAGCCGATCAGTATAACCGCCAGAAATATCAGGCTTTTCCCGGCCGTCTGCTTCGACTTCCATGATTTATAGATAGAAAACGGCCAGGCTGCGCCAAAACAGACCAACATGATGATTTCGAAAATGCTCATATAGTGGGAATGTACGCCAACTCTTCGCCTTTGTATAGACGTTTAGACAGGTGCATTTCCAGATGGTACTCTTTCTTGCTTTTTCGATTTGCCGCTAGTACACTAATCTGGACAATGCAAAAAAAGCGTGAAGCTGATGAGAAAAAGTTGCGGGACACGTCTCTGTTTTTCGAAGGAGAAGCACATTGATTCATGAATACGACGCAGTAATAATAGGCGCCGGCGGTGCAGGTCTCTATGCCGCGCTGGAAGCAAGCAAAAAAGCGAAAACCGCGGTAATTTCCAAAGTGTACCCGACACGCAGCCATACCGGAGCTGCTCAGGGTGGTATTGGCGCGGCTCTTGGCAACGTTGAGGAGGATCGGCCGGAATGGCACGCCTTTGACACTGTTAAGGGCGGCGACTATCTTACCGATCAGAACGCGGCAATTGTACTCGCCGATGAAGCTGTGCATGCGGTGTACGACCTCGAACATCGGGGACTCCCATTCAGCCGCACCGCCGAAGGCAAAATAGCCCAACGTCGTTTCGGGGGTCATACCAGGGATTTCGGTGCCGGGCCGGTGCACCGGTCTTGCTATGCTGCAGATCGAACCGGTCATATGATTCTCCAGACTCTTTATCAACAGTGTATTAAAAACCAGGTACGATTTTTTGATGAATATCAGGCAGTCGAACTTATTCTTGATGGAACCAGGTGTGCGGGCGTCGTGGTGTTAGAATTGGCAACCGGCGAGGTACACACTTTTCATGCAAAAGCAGTGCTTTTCGCTACCGGCGGTTTTGGCAGGATGTTCAAGGTTACATCCAATGCCCACGCAAATACCGGCGACGGACCCGCGCTAGTGGCCAAATCCGGTATTCCTCTCGAAGATCTTGAATTTTTCCAATTTCACCCAACCGGGATTTATGGAATGGGAATTCTCATCACCGAAGGAGTACGCGGTGAAGGCGGTATTCTCCGCAATAAGGACGGCAAGCGGTTTATGGAGGAGTACGCTCCCACAATGCTCGACCTCGCTCCGCGGGATATGGTTTCTCGAGCGATTATGACCGAGATTGCCGCGGGGCGCGGTATTCGGGGCGATCACAAAATTGATGATTATGTGTATCTAGATGCTACCGTGCTTGGACGGGAAGTCGTGGAATCAAAGCTGCCGGATATTGCTGATTTCTGCCGCACTTATTTGAATGTAGATCCCGCCGAAGCACCTATGCCGGTGCAGCCGACTGCCCACTATGCAATGGGAGGAATACCCACCGATCTGCATGGCCGGGTGAGTACTGGGTCTGTTGTCTATGAAGGGCTGTACGCCGCGGGTGAATGCGCATGTGTATCCGTACATGGAGCGAATAGGCTCGGTACCAACAGCCTTGTAGATCTTATTGTTTTCGGCCGGCGGGCGGGCCAGCACATCGCCGAGTATGTTGATGGTGTTGATGTGCCGTCTATTCCTTCAGGAGCGGGTGATTCTTCGAGGAAAGAAATTGAGACTCTTCAGGACGGCAAGACCAGCCCTGCGACAGGCGATCTATATCGAGAGATGCAGGAAAGTATGATGAAAAACGTCGGAGTCTATCGACGTGAAGAAGATATGAAGCAGGCGGTTTCTGATATGAAGGAACTGCGGCAGAGGGCGAAGGAATTGAGACTGCAGGACTCTAATCAGTCTTTTAATAATGAAGTATTGGAAATAATCGAACTGCGCAACCTTCTCGACCTTTCTCTTAGCACCGCCGCTGCGGCGCTGAATAGAAAAGAGAGCCGGGGTGCCCATTCGAGAGAAGATTATCCTGAGCGGGATGATGATAACTGGCTCAAACACACCCTTGTTTCGCTGAAGGATGATGAGGTTTCAATCGCATACAAGGACGTAGATTTGAGCCGGTGGGAACCTAAACCCAGAGTGTATTAAGGCGAGGGCAGAAGGGCACATCGAAAAACCCACACTCAGTGCAACTGACTGAGTTATTTTCCTTATAAAATCGGGGTTTTTCGTATGTGCCGGATGTCAATGTAGCAGTTTTTAGAGGAGCCCGTAAGCAAGAGGAGCAGCGATGAAGGTAGTACTCGAAGTAAAAAGATTCAATCCTGAATCTGATAATGATCCCCATTTCCAGCGCTATGATATTGACGTGGAACCCACCGACCGGGTGCTGGACGCGCTTATGAATATCAAGCGTGGAGTTGACCGAACGCTGGGATTTCGAAAGAGCTGTGCCCATGGTGTGTGCGGCTCCGACGCTATGAGAATCAACGGTAAAGAGCGGCTCGCCTGCAAAACACTCATCCAGGACGTGGCCGACACCGACGGAGAGGTAATTACTCTCGAGCCCCTCCGGAATCTCGATATCGAGCGGGACCTTATGGTCGGACAGGCTCCGTTTTTTGAGAAATTCGAATCTGTCAAACCTTTTCTTATTCCTAAACCTCTTGAAGGTGAAAAGGAATATTTTCAATCTCAGGAAGATCGTGAAGAGATAGATGATGCAACCAAGTGTATTCTCTGCCAGTCTTGCATTTCTGCTTGTCCGGTTATGGATGAGAATCCTGAGTTTATTGGCCCTGCTGCAATTATACAGGCCGCGCGATTTGTATTTGACACCAGAGATTCTGGTTTTGAAGATCGGCTAGATGTACTCGATCATAAAAACGGAGTATGGTCATGTGACAACCATTTTGAATGCACCAAGGTCTGCCCGCGAGGCATAAAAATCACAAAGCTCATCAACCTCACAAAAGGGAAAATTAAGACTTATCGCGAAGAACGCGGTGAAGAAACGGCGGAGAGTAAATAATGAAAGTTCACGAATATCAAGGGCACGAGCTCTTTAAGCAGTACGGCATCCCTGTTTCAAAAGCAGTGCTTGCCCACACCACCGATGAGGCGGTGCAGGCAGCCTCGGAAATCGGCTACCCGCTTGTCGTAAAAGCACAGGTGCTTGTAGGCGGTCGAGGGAAGGCCGGCGGTGTAAAGGTGGCAAAAGACGAGACCGGCTTGCGGGACGCGGCTGAGAAAATTCTCGGCCTTACAATTAAAGATCTACCTGTAGAAAAAATACTTTTAGCTGAGGCAGTTAATTTTGAGCAGGAATACTATCTTGGCCTTACCGTTGATCGGAACACAAAAGGAATTACCCTCATGCTGAGCGCGGCCGGCGGGGTTGAGATAGAGGAACTCGCGGTTTCCGAGCCCGAGAAGATCCTCAAGCTGTCGGTGTTCCCCCATGCCGGCATAAACGACGCGGAATTGGACGCGGTACTGTCCAAAGCATTTGAAAATGATGTTTTGAAGAGCCAGGCTCGCGACACCGTGTTTAAGCTCTATAATCTCTTTCTCGAGAAAGATTGTTCGCTGGTTGAAATCAATCCCTATGCCCGCCTCGATGGCGATCGGCTTGTCGCTCTGGACGCCAAGGTTAATTTCGATGACAGCGCCTTGTTCAAACATGAGGATGTTCAAGCGCTACAGAATCCTGAGGAGTATTCAGCCGATGAGATACGGGCAAACGAGGTGGATCTCAGTTTTGTAAGTATGGACGGAGATATCGGCTGTATCGTAAACGGCGCGGGACTCGCTATGGCAACCATGGATTTGATCAAGCATTTCGGGGGTGACCCGGCAAACTTTCTTGATGTGGGTGGAAGCTCCAATCCGGAGAAGGTGCTGAATGCCTTCTCTATCATTCTCAACAATAGCAAAGTTAAGGCGATTCTTATCAACATCTTCGGCGGCATTACGCGATGCGACGATATCGCGAATGGGATACTTCTGGCGAGGAAACAAATTGACATACCGGTTCCAGTGGTAATCCGCCTTATAGGAACCAACGATAAAGAAGGCCGAGAAATTCTTACAGACGCTGGACTTTCGGCTTTGGAAAACCTTACCGAAGCGGTACGCAAAGTTGTGGCCGTGAGCCGGGAGGTTTAGTTCTATGAGCATACTGGTCAATAACGAAACAAAAGTAATGGTACAGGGAGTAACCGGAAGAGACGGCGCTTTCCATTCACGTACGATGGTTGCCGATGGCACAAAGCTAGTCGGCGGGGTAACGCCCGGAAAGGGCGGCCAGAAAGTCGATGACATTCCTGTATACAACTCAGTAGCGGAATGCAAAAACGATACCGGCGCGAATTGCACGGTTATTTTTGTCCCGGCGAAATTTGCGGCAGGAGCTATACGCGAGGCCGCTGACGCCGGCGTGCCTCTTATCGTCTGCATAACCGAGGGGCTTCCGGTTCTCGATACAATGGACGCTTATTATTATGCCCAGGAAAAAGGCTGCAGACTCATCGGACCCAACTGCCCGGGTTTGATTTCCCCCGGACAATGTAAAGTTGGTATTATGCCGTATAAGATTCACAAGGAAGGATCGATTGGAGTTATTTCCCGAAGCGGAACTCTCACTTACGAGGTGGTGTACAATCTCACTTCAGCGGGAATGGGGCAATCAACCTGCGTCGGTATTGGGGGCGATCCTATAATCGGCACAAACTATGTGGATTTACTCGAGCTCTATGAGTTAGACCCTCAGACCGAAGGTGTCGTACTCATCGGCGAAATTGGCGGGGAATCTGAAGAGAATGCCGCGGAGTTTATTAGGGCGAATATGACCAAGCCGGTTGTTTCCTTTATATCGGGTCGAACAGCACCTCCTGGAAAGAGGATGGGGCACGCGGGTGCCATTATCTCCGGAGGGAAAGGAACACCTGAAGCAAAAATCGCGGCATTTCAAGATGCCGGTGTACCCGTGGCTGATCTGCCCGATGAAATTCCTGGACTATTAAAAGAAAACTTGAGTTAGGCGTAAAGCAAGGGGACTGAGTTGAACAACGACTCTATCGGAATTGGCAATCTAGGTTTTGCCGAAGAGCTTCTCGAGGCGTGGAAAAATGACCCGGATTCCGTACCCAAAGAATGGGATACCATCTTTTCCAGAGAGGCGGGAGAATCCGGGCGGCCCGTCAGAAGGACGAAAGATACCCCGGCCGAAATAAAACTTGAGTCCTCATCACTCGACAAATCATCTCATGAATATAAACAAGGACGGGTAGACAGCCTGGTTTGGGCCTATCGAGATGTCGGCTATTTATATGCCGATACCAACCCTCTCGAAGGGTATCTACCGCCGGAACTTCAGTTTCTTGCCAAGACAGTAGAAGGCAATTATGAAGGGCTAGAGCCGGAGGATTTCGGCCTCGATGCGGGTGATAGCAAGTCTGAGTTCAAATCCGGCCGCGGGATTTCCCCCGCGAGAGGACCTCTCGAGCAGATAATTGCTTCTTTGCGGGAAACCTATTGCTCACGAATAGGAGTGGAGATACTTCATATTCAGAACCGCACAATGCGGGGCTGGTTAATAGAGAAGATTGAACAGAATAACAATCGACCCGTTCCCAGCAATCAACAGAAAAAAGATATTTTATCGGATTTAATCAAGACCGAGGAACTGGAGCACTTTATCCACTCTAACTATATCGGACAAAAGCGATTTTCTTTAGAAGGCGGAGAAGCTCTTATCCCGGCGATTCACCATATTATCGATGCCGGTGCGAAGAAGCTCGGTATACAGGAGATTGTTCTCGGCATGGCTCATCGCGGACGGCTCAATGTGCTGACCAATTTGATGAATAAGCCGGAAGAGGAGATCTTTTCCACTTTTGAGGATAAAACGCTGCCATATGAAGTGGGCGGCAGCGGAGACGTGAAGTACCATCTGGGTTTTAGCACCGATCATGTAAACGAAGACGGCAGTTCGACCCACGTCAGTCTGCTTCCCAATCCCAGCCATCTGGAAGCAATCGATGCCGTGGTGGAAGGAAAGGCTCGAGGCGCCCAGCGGAGACGTAACGACACCCATCGGAAAAAAGTGCTGCCGGTACTCGTGCATGGTGATTCCGCGTTTACCGGCCAAGGGGTTGTTGCAGAAACTTTTAACCTCTCTCAGCTCAGAGGATATAAAACAGGCGGCACTATTCATATAATCGTAAATAATCAGATAGGATTTACTACGGCCTCCAGAGATTCGCGGTCGACTTTTTTCTGTACTGATGTCGCTAAAGCCATGCCGGTGCCGATTCTCCATGTCAACGGAAACTATCCTGAACATGTCGCCCGGGCGGTAGAGTTAGCGATATCTTTTCGGCAAAAGTTCGGATACGACGTCGTGGTGGATATTATTTGCTATCGTAAGTATGGTCATAATGAAGCCGATGAGCCTTCGTTTACTCATCCAATTATGTACAAGCTTATCGAAAATGCGAAAAGTGTTACCAGCCTTTATGGAGCTCAATTAGACTCTGAAGGTGTCTGCACGTATGATGAGCAGAAGCAGATACGGAAGGATTATAATCGATCTCTGAAGGCCGCGCTTGAAAGCGCACGGAACAAACCCGTCGAATACATTACAGACGGTTTTCAATACGGCGATTGGAAAAAATACACAAAAGCCTATGATCATAGCCCGGCGGCGACGGCGGTTCCTGAGAATATGCTGCGCGAAATCGGCGAAAAAATTACCGAGCCGCCGGTCGGGTTCGGCATTCACCGCAAACTCAAGCGCATACTCGATGAAAAGAAGACTATGTTTTCGAGCGGTCTGAGTTTCGATTGGGGAACCGCCGAAGCTCTTGCGTTTGGGTCCCTCCTCAGAGAGGGTACTCCAGTTAGATTGAGTGGAGAAGATTCAGGCCGGGGCACATTTTCTCATCGACACGCGGTTTGGTGGAACACTTCCTCGGAACGACCCGAGCCGTATATGCCCCTCGCACATCTCTCTGCGGAACAAGCTCGTTTTCGTGTATATGACAGTCCGCTGTCAGAGTTCGCGGTGCTTGGTTTTGAATATGGAAACTCGATGGCTGAGCCGGAGATGCTTTCGTTGTGGGAAGCTCAGTTCGGCGATTTTGTAAACGGCGCGCAAGTAGTAATTGATCAATTTATTGCCGCTGGTGAATCAAAATGGGACAGGGGTAACGGGCTTGTGATGCTGCTTCCCCACGGTTACGAAGGGCAGGGGCCTGAGCATTCTTATGGGCATCTTGGAAGGTTTCTTCTCCTGTGTGCCGAAGACAACATGCAAGTATGCAATCTTACGACACCGGCGCAATATTTTCATGTTCTGCGACGCCAGATGATGCGGACGTTTCGAAAGCCACTCATACTGATGACACCAAAGAGCCTGCTTCGGAGCAAGGATGCGGTGTCTTCAATCGCAGATATGGCCGAGGGGCAATTCAGCGAGATTCTGGATGATCCAGTCCGCCCGACGAATGCGGAGACTGTTGTGTTGTGCTCCGGTAAGGTGTTTTATGATCTGGACAAACGCCGGACGGAAAAGAATCGAGATGATACAGCGATAATCCGAATGGAACAACTATACCCGCTTCCGGAGCAGCAATTGAAAACTGCGCTGGCCGGGTACCCCACGGCGAAGCAATTTTATTGGGTTCAGGAAGAACCAAGGAATCGAGGCGCGTGGTACTTTATTAACGAGCACCGGCACCGTATTACCGGCGATGCGGGAATATCATATATCGGCAGGAAAGGAACGGCGAGTCCGGCTACGGGATCGTATAAACAGCACCTGATCCAACTCGAGGAGATTCTTACCGCTCTGTTCGAATAGCGAGGATATATATGAAAGAAAACATCAGTGTACCTAAAATGGGCGAATCGGTAACAAGCGGGATAATTGCCGCGTGGCTGAAAGCCGATGGTGAAGCTATCCAGGAAGGTGATGAGCTCTTCGAGTTGGAAACCGATAAGGCAACTCTTGCGGTACCCTCCACGGTGAGCGGCGTACTGAAAAGATTGGCGGCTGAAGGTGACGAAGTAGAAGTAGGCCAGATAGTGGCGGAAATTGTTTCCGATGCTTCCGCTTCCGCGCGGCAATCCGCCGAGGTTCCTGAACCGATTTCAGAACCGATTCAAGCTGAAAAACCCGAAGCCGCTGCCCAGCCCGTGAAAATGCCTGAAAATACCGCTCTCGATGGTCTTGCTCCTTCGGTAAGAAGGATAGTCGTAGAACACGGCCTTAATCCGGAGGCGATCTCCGGTACAGGAAAGGGCGGGAGGATAACAAAGGAAGACGCTCTATCGGCTTTGGAAATGGTGCTGGCCAACAGGCCGGCAATGGCCGAGATCCAAAGCATAACTCCAGCCGGTCCGATGGAAGACCAAACACGGATAAAAATGACCCGACTTCGAAAGCGGATAGCGGAAAATCTGGTAAGCGCAAAGCACACCAGTGCCCATCTCACCACCTTTAATGAGATTGATCTATCCGCGGTAATGGAAATGAGGGCGAAGTACCGGGATATTTTTGAGAAAAAGCACGGTATCCGGCTGGGTTTTATGTCGTTTTTTGTAAAAGCCGCCGCGGCGGCGCTCAAAGAGTATCCTGTTGCGAATGCGATAATCGATGACGACGATATCGTATATAACAACCGATACAACATCGGTGTAGCTGTTTCGACAGAAAGAGGCCTTATTGTTCCAGTTGTTCGCGACGCGGACCAAAAAGGCTTCTCAGAGATCGAAAATGAAATTATGTCTTTTGCGGTTCGAGCAAAGGAAAAAAAGATCACAGTTGATGAGTTAACCGGCGGAACATTCTCCATTACCAATGGAGGTGTTTTCGGCTCGCTGCTTTCAACTCCGATTCCTTCTCCGCCTCAATCGGCAATCCTCGGGATGCACACGATTCAAAAGAGGCCGGTGGCAATAGATGATGAGGTGGTTATCCGGCCAATGATGTACGTCGCCGTAACCTACGATCACCGAATTATGGATGGTAAAGACGCGGTGAGTTTCTTGGTAAAAATAAAGAAGCTCGTTGAGGATCCAGGCCAAATGCTCCTGGATTTATAGGCGAAGGATCTAAGGAGTTCACATTGAGCGAAAAATTCGACATCGCGATTATCGGCGCCGGACCGGGTGGATATGTAGCGGCGATACGGGCTGCACAACTCGGAAAAAAGGTGGCACTTATTGAGAAGGATAAGCGGCTGGGAGGCACCTGCCTTAATATCGGCTGCATTCCCTCCAAAGCCCTGCTCGATTCCAGTGAAATGTACTGGAAAGTATTAAACGACGTTGAGGATTCGGGTATCACCATTCCGGAGGTTCAACTGAACCTCGCCAGGATGATGAACCGGAAGGCGGAAGTTGTATCTCAACTCACCGGTGG
>JABGPX010000018.1 GCA_018644745.1 Spirochaetales bacterium | reverse complement strand
ACGAGAAGACGCGGCAGCATTTGTTAGATTTATTGGCCTCTCTTCCGCGAAATGACTTCAGACCTGAACAGGGGGCGCTTTGGACCAATGTTCATATCGATGACTCAATCAATTACGATGATATCAAACCTGGCCAAAGGCTGCCCTTTCGGCAGGCAAATGACCTTCAGAACAATAGAATACAAGAGTGGGTGGGGGAGAAAATTACCGGAATGGGCCGGGATAAAGCGATTTTGGAGCTGTTCTGCGGCTCCGGCAATTTCACCGAACCGCTTTCCCGCCACGGGTTCAACAATATCCTCGGTGTAGATATGTCCTCGGATGCAGTAGATACGCTGCGAATGAAAGATCTTCCCGGGGTTCGCTGCCTCGTCGCCAACTTATACGAGAAACAGGCGTACGGCCGTATTGGTAAAGAAATGAAAACGCCGGAGGTAATGCTGTTCGATCCGCCAAGAGATGGACTGAAGCGGCGAAAAGAAATTTTGTCGCTCGCATCGAAGAGTTCCGATATCTTCTATATATCTTGCGATCCTGCTACATTTGTAAGAGATGTTCGAGATTTTGTCGTGTTAGGCTTTGAGCCTGGCGAGGTACAGCCGCTGGACATGTTTCCCCACACACCTCATGTGGAGATACTGGCGCATCTTCAAAAGGCGAAATCGTAACTGCAGGAGAAAGATATGACCTCTCGTGAAAGAGTACTGGCTGCCCTGGATCATAAGGAAGCCGATCGAGTACCGATTGATTTCGGCGCTCACCGGTCTTCCGGTATTTCGGCAATTGCATACGCGAAATTGAAGAAATCTCTCGGAATAACTGCCGACGATATCTATGTATACGACATGGTACAGCAGCTGGCGATCGTCGAGCCTGAGATTCTCGATTATTTTGATATTGATGTTATCGAATTGGGAAGGGGCTTTCTCCTCGATGATGACGATTGGAAGGAATGGGTATTGCCTGATGGAACGCCGTGTAAAATCCCGGCCTACATCAACGTTGAGCTTCGAGGTGCTGATTGGTATCTCAAATCTGATAAAGGCAGAGACCTTGGGGTGCAAAAAGAAGGCTGTCTCTACTTCGAGCAGATGTTTTGGCCCTGGATGGACAGGAAAATCGAAGAGCAGGATTTTACAGATCTTGATGATGCATTTGCGAATAATGCCTGGAGCGGTGTTCCTACACCAGGAGGCCACCTTCGGTTTGATGAAACGGGTTTGACAGCATTACGAGACGGGGCACTAAAGCTGCGGGCATCAACCGACCGTGCGATAATCGGTTTGTTCGGCGGCAATTTTTTTGAAGTACCGCAGTTTTTTTACCGAATAGACAATTACCTCATGTACATGGGGCTGTATCCCGAAGCCTGCAGTCGGCTTGCCGAAGCCTTGTATGAGTTTTACATGGTAAATCTTGAAAAATGGCTTGGTGCTGTCGGAGATAGTATTGATGTTATCCTATTTGGCGATGATTTGGGCGGACAGAATGGACCGCTCATGTCGCCGGTTATGTACCGAGACCTGATTAAGCCGTGGCATTCCAAGCTGTGGAAAAGAGCAAAAGAATTGGCTCCTCACGCGGGAATTCATCTCCACAGCTGCGGCGGGATAGAGCCGTTGATGGAAGACCTTATTGATGCGGGTTTGGAAATGGAGAATCCGGTACAGATTACCTGTGCCGGTATGGATCCTTCGGAGCTAAAGTCAAAGTATGGAAGCCGATTTACCTTCTGGGGCGGCGGATGTGATACCCGAAATGTAT
>JABGPX010000019.1 GCA_018644745.1 Spirochaetales bacterium | reverse complement strand
CGAAGCTCTGTTCGCTTCGCGCGGTATCACGAACGTCTCACAGCCGTAAGAACCTGATTGTCGCGGTGTGCGGGGCTTTTGAGGGCGATATAATCTCGGGGCTGCGTATTGTCTGCTCCGATGGGGTTGGGAAGGGTACCCGTCTGGAGTCCTCCGAAAGCGAGCTGAACGGCTCCCCAATTCCGTCTAAGGAGGCGATCGGGGAAATGGTCAGCGGCGAGTTTAAACCCGCCGGGGATTACGGTGCGTCCGCGGAATACAAGAAGTATCTCGCAGGCGTGTATGCCGCCGATCTGATTCATGATCTCTCCGCGCGGAGGGTAGTAATGTGACAATCAATTTTACTCTGAATAATGAAACCAGGAGAGTTGACGCCGACCCCGCTCAAAGTCTACAGAAACTTCTCAAAGGCCTTGGAATCCATTCGGTTAGAATAAGCGACGACGGCGAGGGCTTTGTCGGCAGCGACACCATTCTCTTCGACGGCAAACCCGTTCTGGCGGGACTCATGGTGGCCGGGCAGGCCGAAGGGCACGGTATCGAAACCATTGAGAGCCTGATGGGAAACGGGCGGATGTCAGTTATCCAGGAAGCTTTGCTCGACGCGGGAGCGGTCCAGTCGGCATATAATATACCTGCCACTGCCTTGCTCATCGAGGAGCTTCTCCGGAGGATTGATAAACCCGACGAAGCGGATATCCGTGAAGCTCTCTCAGGCGTATTTAACAGAGCTACCGGGTACAAGCAGTTTTTTCTCGCGGTACAAATCGCCCGCGAGCGCTTAGCGGACCCGGATTATGCCACCCAGGTCGCGCCTGAGTTCAGGGATGACCTTAGGATAGTCGGCAAGAACGCCCGGAGAATCGATGGCGTAAAGCTTGTCGCCGGAATGAAGGCTTTTGTTGAAGACAGCGTCGAGCCGGGCAGCTGTTTACTAAAAATACTGCGAAGTCCGCATGCCCACGCGTATATCGAGGAGATCGATACGGCGGAGGCATTGGCTCTGCCTGGTGTTGTGACGGTCATCAGCCATGAAAACTGTCCCGATGTCTGGTATTGCCAATCGGGTCAGGGATTTCCGGAGCCGACTCCTTATGACAGGAGAATGTTCAGCCAAAAAGTTCGGCATGTCGGAGACCGGGTGGCCGCGGTGGTGGCGTTCGATGAAGATACCGCCGATCGGGCTCTCGAGCTCATCAAGGTACGCTATCAGGTACTCGAGCCGGCTGTTCGTCTCGATGATGCGATTGCCGTTCGCGGAACACCAATACACGGCGGACCGGCGCTGCTGGCCGACGGCGGCATCGCAGCGGAAACGAAAGCCAACGCGGATCCGCGTGAAGGCAAGGTGATATATCAATTTAATATGGGTGCTGATCCGGCACAAAACCTCGCCGCCCGGGCTTTTGACGGAATCGGTGATCTAAACGCGGGTTTTGCGGAAGCCGATTGTATCGTAGAACACACCTATAATTCGAGCAAGATACAATGCACTCCCCTGGAACCTCATGTGGTATATACCAGGATGGATGGCGATCGACTGATAATTCATGCCTCTACCCAGGTCCCCTGGCATCTGAGGCGTATTGTCGCTACGGTATTGGGAATCAAGGAGAACAGGATACGTGTAATAAAGGAGCGTATCGGCGGCGGATACGGGAGTAAACAGGATATCCTGCTCGAAGAGGTCTGCGCCTACGCAACCTATGTAACGGGGAAATCGATTTTTTACAAATACACCCGCGAAGAGGAGTTCAACTCCGCGAC
>JABGPX010000327.1 GCA_018644745.1 Spirochaetales bacterium | reverse complement strand
AGGACGACCGCGAGAGATAGGAACGGGTGTGTTAAGCATTCTAATCAGCTGTCGATGTCGTACTGCTGAAGCAACTTCGTTATATCCTTCTGGGGGCCTTCAAAGCTCATCTTACCGCCACGCGATTGAATTTCCGTGTATCGGGTCAAGAGATACTGGATGCTTTCTCTGTCGATTGCCTCCACTTTCGAGAGGTCTAGGATGAACGTATTTTCGCCTTCGTCCAGCATGCCGCTTATCAGCATCGATAGGTACTTCATATTCTTTATGATCAGATGTCCATGCAGAATGAACTTCCCGGGATGATTGCTGTCAACAACCATTCCGAGCGGTTCTGCCGGGCTTTCCTTTGTTTCTTGTTCTTTTCTGCCGGCAATCATCGCATCCAGCATGAGATTGGTTTCCCGCAGCCTGTTGACAAGCCCCTTCAGGATATTCATGAACCAATCAGCAACGTTGTAGGTGTTTCGGTAGAACTCCTTCTCCGCGATGACATAGACGACCGACTGTTTCACAGCCTGCACGTTTGCAGATCGGGGTCCTCCTTTTACCAGTGCCATCTCTCCGATTACGTCCCCGGCCTCTGCGTGGGCCAGTAGTACTTCCTGTTCGTCGATAGCTCTGTATATCCTGAATTTGCCTTCCTTCACTACAAACATTGAGTCTTCGATCTGATCCTGACAGATCAGATGTTCGCCATCCTTGATTCGCTTGACCGGCATATCTGCCGTTGCAATGATGCTCTGAATGCCCTTAATAGCCAGCACCTTGTTTCGTATTAGTTGGATGTTGTCTACTTTGATCTCCTGGTTCCCGGAACCGGACATTTGAACCAGACCGGAGAGATACTCCAGACCCGCATTGTCGAGATCGATAACGTTGGAGAAATCGAGTGTGATGGGACGGCCATCTTTCCGCTTCATCTCCCTGATCCTGTTTTTCAATTGGTCGATATTGTTGACGGTCAAGAATCCCATTAGATACAGCCGGTCAGGATTCTGTTCTTCATTGTCAACCATAGAAAACTGCTCGCTCGGATCGATTGTAACCTCGAGGGGGACACCAGTCGGCCGGTTGGCACTCAAAAAATTCCCCAAGAATGCGGTCGTCGTACGGATTCGCTGAACGAGCACCTTGGCGAGACATAGCGACCAGTTGGATAGTCCAAACTCATCGTCTGTGAGAAGATCCGTAGAGACGCTGCTGGCAGTTACGCTTTCAGTCGCAGTCACCGTTGCCGAACGGGGTATCCCGGAAATGAAAGCCATTTCTCCGACAAAGCTACCTTTCCCTAGCTCAACCAGTGGTACTTCCTCCTGCTCCTCATGCTTTGTGATGGTAACAAGCACTTTCCCTGAGCGGATGATATACATTTCCCTGCTGGTATCGTTTTCCCGAAATAGAACCTGATCCTTGGTAAATCGCACAAGCTTTGTCTTTCCCATATCCCCTCATACCATCCGTAGTTCGCAACTAAACACACAATCTATCACAAATGGGCGTATTGGCAAATCCCGGCGTGTATCCCGAAGAGATCGGACTGCTTGCTGCCGATGGATGTTTGGAACGTGCCCTGGCAACCCAGTGTTTCTCTTAGCCAAGGATTTGGGGTCCGGTGGCAGTGTTGTCGTTCGGTCGGATTCACGCTATCGTTGGTTGTCACTCTAACGAAATCTCAAGGAGCCCACCCATGGATACACTCACCAGCCGAGAACGAATATCGCGAATACTCAGACACGAACCGGTCGACCGGATCGGTCTATACGAGCACT
>JABGPX010000665.1 GCA_018644745.1 Spirochaetales bacterium | reverse complement strand
GCAAGCTCAATGAGCAACTGCACGACGCTTTTGACGAAAATCAGATTTATCGAATCGATCATTACCTGGGGAAAGAAACAGTTCAAAACCTTCTCGTGTTGAGATTTGGTAACGGCATATACGAACCTCTCTGGAACCGAAACTTTATCGACAGGGTGGAGATTACCGCCGCAGAAAGCATCGGCGTCGAGGAACGGGGAGGATACTACGAAGGTGCCGGCGCGCTTCGCGACATGTTCCAAAACCATCTGCTCCATGTTGCTGCCATGATTGCTATGGAACCTCCTGGGATTTTTAATGCAACGTCGGTTCGAAACGAGACACTCAAGGTATTCGAATCGATGAGGCCGCTGGACGCAAAGAATATCGAATGCAATGTTGTGCGTGGACAATATGGTGCATCAACCATCCGCGGTGAAAGTGCTCAGGGCTATCGCGAGGAAAATGGTGTTGATGCCGAATCCCGGACTGAATCGTATGTAGCCGTAAAATTCTTTATAGATAATTGGCGATGGACGGACGTCCCCTTTTACGTTCGTACCGGCAAACGCCTTCCGACTCGTGTAACCGAAGCGGTTATCCATTTTAAGCACGCGCCTCATCGGCTTTTCAGGAATTCCGACGATCAAGAACAGAATCCGAATCAACTCATCCTACGCATACAGCCGGATGAGGGAATTCTTATGAAATTCAACCTTAAGCTGCCTGGCGAAGGTTTTAACATGAAAACCGTAAACATGGACTTCCACTATGCTGATCTGTCGGACGTGCATACCGCCGAGGCATACGAGCGGCTCCTTCTAGATAGTCTGATCGGCGACCCGACCCTATACGCTCGTAGCGATGCCGTGGAGGCCTGTTGGAAATTTGTCGATCCGATTCTGAAAGCCTGGCAAGATCGCCCTGAGGTTCCGCTCTACAGCTATCCCGCCGGAACCTGGGGACCAAAAGCCGCCCGTGATCTCCTCGACCAGCCTGAGCTAGACTGGCGATATCCGTGTCGTAACCTCGCCAACGATGGTGAGTTTTGCGAATTATAGCCGTTTCGGCACGTGATGATTTAGAACAGGGTCTGAACACCCAGAGATTCCAAGCATTTACTGATAGCATCAGCTTCCCGTTTGAACGCCTGGTGATCCTCCTCTGTTAAATCTCCTTCAACAGTACGACAGACAGGTTCAATGGGAAATCCATTATGCTGAAGAAACCACTTGATCCCCAGGGGATAGCTATGTCTAATGTTTTTGGCTACTTCAACTGTCGCTTCCTGGAGAGCCGCACTTCTCACTGGGTCAGCTACACTATTGTAAAGCTCTACAAACAGCCGTGGCGCCGCATTTGCCGCGATAGGTGACAGACCATGGCCGCCTGTCTGCAGGAAAGGAAGTGCAGTGGGCTGATGTGCGTTGAAAATAGCGAATGATGAGCCTTTTACCGCTTCGATTTTTCTGTTCAGCTGATCCATATTTCCGCTGGTTTCCTTTAAATAGTAAAACCGGCCTGTAGCGGCACACATGGCTATCAATTCAGGGCTCATGAAACGGTGATAGGGAGCAGGACACTCATAAAATCCCAGTTTGATATCACCAGTAAGGCTGACTATTTCGTTGATTCTTTCACCCAAAATGGCGTCATCATCATCTTCCGCCGCCAGCTGACTGGGAATCATCACCACGATATCAGCGCCGGCCTCCGAGATCTGCCCCACAAAATCAGCCTGCTCTTCCACCGGTCCACCAAAAGTTCCCGTCGCTAGAACCGGTCCTTCAAATCCAATAGCCTTTGCTTTTTTTGATACAAAAGAGGTCAGTTCCAGACGTTCATTTGGATAAAGGTTATACATTTCACTAGTAAGACACACAGTAAAAAGCCCTGTAGAACCATTTTTTACATAGTAATCAACCAGATTCCCCATTGCATCATAATCAATCGAACGATTCTGCGAAAAGGCAGTAATCATAACAGGTATAAATCCTTTCAACATAAAGACTCCTACTTTTTCATTTCGTGGAAAACCCGAAGCATCTCGGCCACCGCCTTGGTTATCTCTTCGTAGAACCGCTCTCCGCTTTCAGCTGAGGCGACCGTGCCGTCGGCGGTTTGGACGGTGTCTCGACTCAAGTGGAGCATCAGGGAGGTTTCGATTTCACCGGCGTGGGCTGCCTCGTACAGATCTCAAACAAGGTCCAATGCGGAATCTCGCGTATCATGCGTATTTCTCCTTACCTCCAGTAAGGCAGAAAAGGGCAATCGCGTCGAGACGGGACCGAGCAGGCAGACAGGATGGCGCCCGGAAAGCCATGATCGGCCGCCTCGTTGACAGGACCAACGCGATTCATGCAGAATTCATCGCGTCCTTTTGTATTCGCCGATAACTGAATAGCAACATCGGAGTGCCACAGTGTTTGAAAAATATGGAAACTTTCTGGAACGAAAATCCCGGATCATTATCGGCTGCCTCGCGGCCGTAATTGTCGCCGCGGTAATCGGTATTGTCCGGGTAGACATAGACACCGGGTTTAGCCTCTTTGCTCCCGTCGAATCGCCGTACAGCCAAGCCGGAAATCTCATGAAGGAGCAGTTCGGCGACAGTCAGCAGTTACTCGTAATGGTACCTCTGGTGGATGCAGGAAGCGGACTCCGGCAAGCCGAAGTGTTATCCGAACGTGTGGCCGGAATCGACGGCGTTGTGCGGGTACTCCGACTGGCTCAGATTTACGAGAACGATGGCGAGACCTGGACTCTGATCCGAGTGATGTTGAGTGCTGACGTAGATTTAAGGGCCGCCGTCGACGAGGTCAAGTCCATGACAACGTCCGTTTTCCCCGGAGCGGTGCTCTCCGGAGAAGCATACCTGGAAACCCAGATGTTCGACTACATCCTGGGGATTCTCCTCTTTCTCCCCCCGGCCGCGATATTTCTCATGTTGGGAATTTTCAGGCTCAGGATAGGAAGCTTCCGCGCGACGGCACTTTCAATGGTTCCAGCGACTGTGGGCGCACTCATTACTCTCGGGGCACTGAGCTGGATTCAAGGCACAATTTCGGCTATGAGCGTGCTGGTGCCGGTGTATGTTATCGTGCTTGGAAGCGCCGACGGCCTGCACGTTACCAGTCATGTTATGGACCAGCTTGGCGAGAAGCGGTCGAACCGGGAGGCAATTCTCCTTACCCTCGAGGCGGTTGGCGTGCCGATTATTCTCACGAGCCTAACCACGATGGCGGGTTTTCTTTCTCTTCTTATAATTGGGAGCCCGGCAATCCGTGAGATGGCTGTAACCGCCGCCGCGGGAATGCTTGTGGCCGGCGTAGTTACCTGGGTAGTTTTGCCGATTCTCCTGTTCCGACAGCGACCTCTTCCTCCCCGTGTTCAGAAAAACTCTGGGGGACTGATACATGCCCTATGGCAGCTGCGCGGCTGGCCTTCCATCGCACTTGCAATCGTGGTAGTAGGCGCCGCGGTTCCCGGCGTTTTGCGTCTCACCGCGGAGTTTTCGATGGTGGACATGTACAAAGCGCGCACCGAGGTCCGGACATCGATCGATACGGTCTCGGAGGTGACCGGCGGCGCATTTCCTCTTACCATACTCGCCAATGCCCCCGATCTTTTCGATCCCGAAGTCGGCCGAGCAATGTTGGAGCTTCAAAACCGGCTTCATGCCGAGGGTCTGACCACTAGAGAACTCTCTGTGTACTCCCTCGTGGAGGCCGCTGCAGGGCGGATACCTGGCAACGAGGGATATCCTGAATCTCAGGCACTGATCGCATTTATAGCCGAACAGATAGTAAAAGCCTCACCGGAACTATACCCATCCCTGGTATCGGAAGCCGGATGGGCACGTCTGCTCCTCTACGTAGAAAATCTCAGTACAGAATACTTGTATAGAATTGTCGAGATCATCGAAGATGTTTCGAACAAGTCAGGCATCGAGCTTCGGCCTACCGGATCGGCATTTGAGATAATGGACTTAAATCGCGTTATTATTCCGCAACAGCTCCGGTCGATGGGGCTGGCACTTCTGCTTGTTGTTATCCTCACCGCCGCCTCGCTCAAAAATGTAAAAGCCGGTTTGAAAGCAGTTATTCCCATAGTAATAACCTTAGCCGGGCTATATGGAGTTATGGGTTATGCCGGAATCGATCTTTCAGTCGTGACCAGTATAATGAGCGGCCTGACTATCGGAGTCGGCATCGATTATGCGATCCACTATACGTCGGTTTTCATGTATCTCAAACGAAAAAAGAATGCCGATCCGGTCTTTAACGCGATGTCGTTTGTGGCCACTCCTGTATTGGCAAATGCAATAGGCCTTTCAGTCGGATTCTCGGTTATGGTGTTTTCACCGCTTCAGACTCATACAACACTATCGATTCTGATGTGGGTCACCATGGTGCTCAGCGCACTGTTCAGTCTGAGTCTACTGCCCACCCTCCTTGGAGCGCGCAGGAAAACCTACTGAATCTCGGCAGGACGGGTATAGTCGATCTGGCCGTTACGAGGATAATGGAATACGAGGTACTCTGGTTTGTGGAATGTATCGATACGGCGCCCGGTTCAAATAAAAAGATTCTTTAGATTCTGAACGGTATCTTCCCGAACGGCGATATCACCTCTCCGGATAAGTAGCAGCTTCCGCCGCATACTAACGTCCTGGTGTTATTCTCAGATGTCGTATAACGTCATATATGTTCATGCGCCGATGAGGGCGCCATAGCCTATTCCCGCCGCGGTGGAGAGAACGACCACGAGGCCGACATATACGAGCGTCTTCTTCCACCCGAGTTCGCCCGATATTACGAGCGTCGACGGAAGCGAAAGTGAAGGACCAGCGAGGAGCAGCGCAAGTGCCGGGCCCTGTCCCATCCCCGCGCCGAGGAGTCCTTGCATGATTGGAACTTCGGTGAGCGTGGCAAAGTACATGAGCGCTCCTGAAACCGACGCGATAAGGTTGGCTCCAAGGGAGTTCCCTCCGACGAGATTGGCGATCCAGCGCTCGGGAATCAGCGCTATGTGTCCCGGCCTTCCGAGGAGGAAGCCGGCGACCATCACCCCGCCAAACAGAAGCGGGAGGATCTGTACCGCGAAGTCTCGGGTCGCTCGCACCCAGTCGGTGAGCTCGGACCGCTTGAACCATCGAATGAGCGCGTAGAGGAGGACAAGAGCAAATCCGCCGGTGATGAAGTACTTCGCCCTGTAGATCGCGTCCCATCCGCTACTTGCCCCTTGCGACGGCGCCCAGTTGATGAAGACGAGGATTCCGATCATGCTCGCCATGTAAGTGGCCATCTTCCAGAGCCCTCGCTGTGGAGCGTCGTCGGCTTTGAACATCGCCGCATTCGTTACCCGCGCTTCGTCGTTTTTGCGGAAAATTAGGTGCATGAGAAAACCGATGACCACGGAGAAAACCACCGCGCCTACCGCTCTCGCAACGCCAAGTTGAATCCCGAGCACTTTAGCGGTAAGCACGATCGCGAGGATATTAATCGCCGGGCCCGAGTAGAGGAAGGAGACCGCAGGGCCGATCCCCGCGCCCTTCTTGTAGATCCCTTTGAAGATCGGGAGTACCGTGCACGAGCAGACCGCCAGGATCGCCCCCGAGACAGACGCCACACCGTAGGCCACGACCTTCTTGGCGTCGGGCCCGAGATACCGGATTACCGACTGCTGGTCGAGGAAGATCATAATCGAACCGGCGATGAAAAACGCAGGAACTAAGCAGAGCAGGACATGCTGTCGGGCGTACTCCGAGAGCATCAGGAACGACTCCTGCACCGCCGCGGAGACCCGTTCCGAAGTAAAGGGAACGAAGTAGGCAAAAAGGAATATGCCCGCGAGGAGGATCAGCACCCGGTTCTTCTTCTTGGACCAGAACCGGCTTATCCCCTCTGTGAGCTTGGAGGCTCCGCGTTCATCAGTTTTCATCTCAACCATCGACGAGCGCCTCGGCCATTGTCACGCCCCCTTCACGAGCTCGATGATCTCATCGACGCTCAAAACCTTACCGGCCTTTTTCACGGTACCGTCGACGGCAAGTGCGGGGGTCACCATCACACCCATCTCGCCTATCTTGTCAATGTCGGTCACCTTCACTACCTGCGCATCGAGCCCAGCTTTCGCAACAGCGGTTTTTGCGTTCGCTTCGAGGGCCTGGCACTTGGGACAACCCGTGCCGAGAATCTGAATCTTCATCATTGTACTCCTTCGCATTGATAGATGCTAATTGGCAATATAGCCAAGAACGCGAACATTGTCAACGCCAGAAGCATCAAGTTAAGGCAATCCATATCAGGTACATGGCGATGCCGCAGTCGAGGATTACCGGCTATCACACTCGCTGTTCGGCATGTCTCGTCGCTTTGCGTGACGATGATACCGAAGATTCGAGCATCGGTACCACGCGAACACCGTAATCGCGAGCGTAATGCGAATGCGCCCCTGTACAGATGTCGTAGAAGAGCACGTTCGAGGCGATCGGAGACTTCCTTCACGACTCGGGTATCGCAAGGCGTTCATATTCTTGCTCGGGCACGATTCTCGAGATAACAAGGCTGATAAGAAGAATTGCAGGGATATTCGCCGCTAGCCTCGTGATTGCGAATTCCGCGCCGAGGGCCGAGTATTCGAACAAGAACATCGGGACCTTGGTGGTAGACCAGGCGCCAATGAATGTCATCAGGTTGAACAAGCTGCATCCTTTTCGTACAAGTACGAGCGCGATGGGAAAGGCCGCGTAGAGCGGCCCGGCGGCAACTGAGCCCATGATAAACGCGATAGCCGTACCACGGCCCCCTGAGCCCGCGCCCATATAGCGGATTAATCGTTCTCGCGAAACCCAGACATCGAGGAGTCCCAGAAGCACGAACACCGGCGGTATAACGAGGAGCATCTCCCTAAGGCTGAATCCGATCGTCCGAACCGCATCGCTCGCCTTGCTCGGCGAAAGTAACCACACCACTAACAGGACCACAAGCGCGAGGAATACACCCAGATACCGTCGTACGGAGTTTTGCTTCATATGCGCGCTCCAAGCACCGTCGCAAGTACAAATGCAACACAGAGTGAGAAGGCGAAGGCGAGTAGGTTTCGAGTCAGAGCGATTTTAAGTCCGAAAGTCCGTTTCTCTACGGGGAACGTGACGACACCGACCATCATCAGGGACGAGACGAATGCGCCGATCTGCATGATCCCGGCACCCTGCTGCAGTAAGAGCGCGGCCATGGGGAAGGCGACAAAGCCGGGAATCAGAGTGATCGAGCCGATGAGCGCGGCACTGAGGACGCCGATCCATCCGGACTCGCCCCCAAGGATTCGTGACATGGTTTGCGGGCTCAGGAATGATAGGATGAGACCGGTCGCGATGAGGACCACCAGGAACTCAGGCAGAATCCTTGAGAACGCCTTCCAGGCTTTTTTGAGCGCGGCCCCGGTACGACGCCTGTCCGCGATCAGCGAAACAAGCAGCCCTGCGGCAGCGAGCGCGTAGAACACGATAGTGAACGCCATAGCATACTCCGTGGATTATTGGTTATATAGCCAAATGTACCAAGGACTGCAGATCAGTGCAATGTTCAAGGCCACGCCAATCGTCCCCGGGTCGGTGTTATCGGCGGAAGATCAATTCGACACGCAGTGAATAAGCAAATTTAATTGGAATGTAAAGGCAGATCCCGGAACACGGGCAGTTGCCCTTTATCTCATCTTCCCGGCGGTTCAGCCGTCATGCATCACAGCCAAGGCTGCCGCCTGAGATTCGAGCTGCATCCGGAGGATATTCTCGACACCGGAGAGCATCTGACTGAGGCAGTTGCATGCAAGCGAGTAGTAGATGGTCGTCCCCTCTTTGCGACCGCTAACGATGCCCGCTTTCTTGAGAATCGAGAGGTGTCGCGACACGGTAGACATGTCGACTCCGATCATCTCGCTTAGCTCACATACGCATTGCTCCGCCTCTTTGAGCGTCTCGACGATAAAGACTCTCGAAGGATGTCCGAGTGCTTTAAATACTTCTGATACTGCCTGGTTTCGGTTTTGTTCTTCCTTGGTCATGTCTATTTAGCAGATTAGCCAAATACAAGACAAGAGTCAAGCATGATGTAACCGAAACGTCCGGGGTAGAGGTGAAAAGTCAAAAGCAAGAACCTATTGCAGCCTCCGCAGAATGTACACTTATACCTAGTTGCCGATAGCCTCGTTTATATCTCCGAATAATTCGTGCAGCCGCGAAATGAGATGCTCGGGCAACTGCTCTTTCTCATAATAGCGCACATTTTGCTCAAGCTCCGTTTCATGTATCGTTCCGCACATAACGGCGGTTACTCCGTCGCTGTGAAGGGCGTAACGGTAAGCAGCCTCCACCAGAGTTTCGATACCGTCTGTCAGCAGCCAGTCCATCGGGCCTTCGTCTGGAATTCCATCTCCAGTAATTTTGCCTCGAAATTTCAGATCAGCGATCACTTCCCTGAGACGGAGTGGATTCCAGAAAAGGTTCCGAACGGTGAATATATTAAGTACACCAATATTGTGTTCGACACAGTATGGAAAAATAGTCTGCTCGGCTGATTGATTAATCATGTTGTGGCCAACCATCGCCACATCCACGGTGCCGGTAAGCAGGACTTTTATCAACCACTCATGAGAACCATCCGATCGGGTCTGTTCACTCGATCCGATGAAGCGGATTTTCCCTTCCTTTTTGCACTGTTCAAGTACCGGCAGATGATCCTGGGTTACCCGTTCAAAGAACTCCGGGCCGGAAACCGCCATGAGCATAATATCTAAGTAATCTGTTTTTAGGCGCCGCAGACTGGAATCCACACTCTCTCGAACCTGCTGCGGAGTCATTATCGTAATTTCTGAAGAGGCCTCACTCGCAAGGGCGATTTTAGTTGAAAGAACTATCTCATCCCGCGGGTACTCAGAAAGCGCCGTTCCGAGTATCTCCTCGCTATCCAGATATCCCGGCGAAGTATCAAAATAATTTACCCCGAGATCCTTTGCCCGACGAAGCAGGCTATGCATTTCCTGAACAGGACGACCGCTTTTTTGACCAAGCGGATCCAGTCCACCTGTTCCCATACCCATGACCGAGATTTCCAGCCCGGTCCGTCCGAGCACTCGTTTGCGCATCTACAGCAAACCGGTCCGCTTCGCCATATCCAGGAGATTCTTTTGATCCTGCTCAGCTACATCGAGAACCGGCGGGCGCATAGGTCCGCCGGGCAGACCAATCTGATCGAGAAAGAACTTCAGGCAAGACCAGTACCTTCCCGTTGCCTTTGTAGTGCACAGATAATCCAGCTCATACCTGGTAACAATATCAAGGGCGCCCTTCTCGTCGCCTGATTCCAGTTTATTATAGAAATCTACTTCGATTTTCGGCCAGACATTTCCCAACCCGGTAAGATAGCAGCGTGAACCGTACTTGTGCCCCCAGAGATGGTAACCCATGCCGTCACTGCCTATTACCGCGGCTTCGCCGTTCGGACCGTCCAACCCGAGTATTATATCCCGGTGCCAGCCATAGTTACCTGAAGCATCCTTGAAAGCTCCGACGTTTGGTATCGCCGCCAAATCCAGCATTGCTTGAGGGCATGAGAACTCTTCACTCACCATGCCGCTTACAGCCGGAAAACGCAGAACTGAACGAGAGAAATATGCCACGATCCCGATATCTACCGCGTCAGAAATCCTCTTGAAATGCTCGAGCATTCCCGGTGCTCCGGAAAACGAATAATTCGGCGGCGTAATCATCACCCCATCACATCCGACATCTTTACATCGTTTTGCCAGATCGATAGCCAACTGGGTGCCTGAGTGAGCGGCACAGCCTATAACTGTCATTTTACCAGCGGCGCGGGCCGCGACCGTTTCGATTACCTGCATTCTCTCGTCGTCAGTCATGCTGTAAAACTCACCGGTGCTGCCAGCGACAATTACGTTCTTAATGCCGCCTTCGATGAAAAGATCGGTAAGAGTTTTCATACCTTCAAGATCAAGTGAATAATCATTATTGAATGTGGAGGTCACCGCCGCTCATGAAGTTTATACCAGGAACGAAAGATATCCTGCTTCTTTGGAACAATGTAGGGTCCAACACCAACTGGCCGCGTACCCCGCTCACAGCGGCAATCTCAAGCGATGGTGGAGTGACCTGGACAAAACGAAAAGACATCGACAATCGTATTGACCACGATGCCGCGTATGCAGGATTACTTTTTCATGAGGATGAGACATTAATAACCTTCTATACCCGCGGAACATATTGGTCCCGTGACTCAGAAGTAATGCTTAAAATTTCAAAACCGCCCAGTTTTACGAGTAGCGAGATTCTTTATGAACGTCGTATTCATAGTATCTGATCAATTACAGGCTGATTGTGTTGGGATTATTTCATCGGCGGCCGGGAAATAATATAATATCTCTTACTAGTAACTCTCCGACGTAATCTACCTCATGGTTAAAAGTAAATTTTTCCCAACGCTCATTGGTAATATAAACCATGTCAGAACTGCCGCCGGACAAATAAACGGGCCGGAATTCAAGAATCCTCAATTCGAAAAAACCCGTCGGATCTTTCAGTGAAAAAGTAATATGCTTAATACGATCTTGAGGTGATACCTCGTAATCAA
>JABGPX010000202.1 GCA_018644745.1 Spirochaetales bacterium | reverse complement strand
GCCGGGCCGCCCGTTACCTGAATACCTACACCGACGATTGGGGCGTAAAGCGGCAATTTACCGGTGAACTGCTTCCTTTTCCAGTGGCCCATCCGGTAAAAAACCAAGGCGACCTCGATCGCTACAAACCTCCCGTTCCCTCGGCAAATCCTCTGCTGAAAGCTGTTCGGTTGGCGAAAAAACGCTGCCCTGGAAGAGCTATTGTAATGATGAGCAGGGCTGTCTTTGCCGCGTCGTGGTATCTGATCGGCTTGGAGAACCTACTTACCAGCTACCTCCTTGAGCCGGAGTTCGCAAAAAACGTTGCTCGCATAGTCACATCGTACCACAAAGAACTCCTTGTCCTGGCGATAAAAGCCGGCGTGGACGTGGTGATTCTCACTGATGATTATGCCCACAAAACAGGAACCTTGATGTCACCGGCGCAGTTTCGGGAATTTGTATTGCCGGGATTCAGGGAAATTGTTCAAACTGTTAAAGACGCCGGCGCATATTGTGTCAAACACACCGACGGAGATATTTGGGAAATTATCGATCTCATCGTAGAGTCGGGAGTCCATGGTTTGGGTCCGCTCGAGCCCGCGGCGGGTATGAATTATGCAGAGGTGCGCAAAGGATATTCATCGAAACTCTGCTTACTTGGTAATATTGATGTTGATTTACTTTCCCGCGGAAGCGTCGCCGATGTAACCGCAAAGACTCGGGAACTTATAGAGGAGGTGTCTCCGGAAGGGGGGCATATCCTTTCATCAGGAAATACCATTACTTCATCGGTTAAACCTGCAAACTTTCTGGCAATGATCGACACTGCCAGAGAGCTTGGGGTTTAAAGTAAAATCGACCTACAACGCTACTGTTTCGTTCTTCTTTTGAGACTCGAGAGCCGCAGTAAACAGCTTATGGGACATAGCCGCTTCTTCCGGTGTTACACACCCGGCGAACTTCGATGGATGTGCTCCATGTTTCATTTCATAAAGAAATGCAGCCCACATCTGGAGAATCGCATCGGAAAAACCAAACTCGAAGATGCCGCCGGTGATTGATTTGTATGCGGTCTCGTGACCCATGTCTATTATCTGCCAAACCTGCTCACCGCCGGTATAGTTCATAATCTCTATGTGATTTATGTTCTTGGTGTTGAATACCGCGGATCCTTTCATTCCTTTGACGCTGAGATACCAGGTGTTTTTCTCTCCGGGTGCGATTCGCTGAGTTTTGATGGTCATCGGGAAACTCTCGCCGTCCGGCGATACTGTCTCGCAGAACAGCGTGGCGTTGTCCCAGGTCTCGCATTGTGCCGTGCCGCCCTTGCCGTCGGGGCGTGCCGGCATAAGGTTGCTCAGAATCGCGCGCACGTTTAGCGGCTTCCAGCCGGCTTTAAAAGGCACATGGCAGGGGTGCATCCCCAGGTCGCCCATGCAGCCGTATTCGCCGTTGAAATCGATCATTCGTTTCCAATTAATCGGCTTATCCGGGTCGAGGTCGCTGGAATGAATAAATCCTGCTTCTACTTCAATTATTCGGCCGAACGCGCCGCTTTCGATCATTCCGCAGAGCCGCTGCATTGCCGGAGCAAATGGGAATTCCGAGGAGCATCTCACGAAAACATCCGGATTCTGTTCGACGGCAGCGAGGATTTCACAATTTGCTTTTTTGTCGATACCGAACGGCTTCTCACCCATCAAGTGCTTGCCGGCTTTTATTATGTCAATATACATCCCAGCGTGAAGGTTATGAGGAACGGCGCAATATACCGCCTCGACCTCAGGGTTA
>JABGPX010000208.1 GCA_018644745.1 Spirochaetales bacterium | reverse complement strand
AATCCTCATGACATAGTCGGTAACTGGCTCGAAGAAGGGGTAAATGTGATGTTTCCTCTTGAAATCCAGGCTGGTGTTGAGCCGATGGACTGGAGAAAAGAGTTCGGTAAAGACCTACTTTTTCGCGGGGGCTTGAATAAATATGCTCTGGTTGAAGGGGGGAAGGCTGTTGACCGGGAACTCGAGCGGATACAACCGCTGCTCAACGACGGCGGGTTTGTCCCCCATCTCGATCATTTAGTTCCGCCTGATATCCCGTATGATCACTATTGTGAGTATCTCGACAAAAAGAGGAAACTGCTGGAGCGGTTTTGACCAAAGCAAGCGGGTTCCCGAAGTAACAGATTAGGAGAAAAAAAGATGAAAATAACCGATGTACGGGCCGTGCCGGTGAGAATGCCTGTCAACGAATCGCCATATCCAAGAAATAGCTATACGAAGTACCTGCCTGATCAGACCGGCCGCCGATCACCCAAACGGCCGGATCCGATTCTAGAGTACGTGCTTGTCTATATCGAATCCGACGAAGGAATTACAGGGGTCGGTGAATCACAGGCCGACATAGGTTTCTTCGGCCAAACAGTCGAGGAAGTGTTCTACTGCGTTCGCGATTATTTCGGTCCTAACCTGATCGGTCTTGATCCATTTGACAGGGAACATATAACCGGCGCTTTGAACTGGCGCGGGAACAGCTGCGCCCGGGCAGGTATCGACGTTGCTTTGCTCGATCTTATGGGGAAAGTCACTGGCCAACCAATCGGATCCTTAATTGGCGGGATTCACCACGACCGGCTCCCGGTATCTAAGGAGATCGCTCCAGGCTCGCCTGATGACATGGCGGCGTTCTGCGTTGAGCTGATGGAACGCCAGAATATTAAGGCCTTTAAAGCAAAAATCGGCGGTAACCCGGAAGCAGATGCACGCCGCCTGAAGGTTATGCGCCAGGCTGTCGGGCCCGAGGTTTCTCTACGGGCGGATGCAAATCAAGGGTACCGAACGGCGAAAGACGCAATACGTTTCTGTCATCTCTGCGAGAAGTTTGATGTGGGTCTTGAGCTTCTGGAGCAGCCAGTTGCCTATCAGAATCTGAAGGGTATGGCGCTGGTTCGGAGTTCTGTCAACACTCTGATTGAGGCGGATGAAGGCTGCTACACGCTGCAGGATGCGATGCTGCTCATCCAGAATGATGCAGTCGATGTCCTTAATATCAAAATAGGGAAGGCCGGCGGGATCACGAATGCCAAAAAAATCGCCGCAGTGGCCGAGGCTGCCGGGTTGAATACGGTTGTTGGCACGGCACTTGGACTGGGACCCGAACGTGCGGCAAAACTACATCTGTCGGCTTCCACACCGACGATGCTCTCGCACGTCGAGTTCTCCGAACTGACTCTTCACAGCCCATTGCTCGTTGATGAAGACGAGAGGAGATACTCCGCGCCGATTGATGAAGACGGGTGTCTCCCTGTCCCCACGAAACCGGGCCTGGGTGTAACCGTAGATGAAGAGAAGGTTGCTGCTCATAGGCTCGCTATCGGTTGACGCCAGGTCTCGCGGTCAGATGCTGATCGGCTTTTGACCGACTCTACATCGAGGTTATTTCTTCGAATCCCGCTTCCATGAGTTCTGATTTCATGTTCTCTAGTTTGCTCTTGTCAAACGCCACTGCCGGGAGTCGCGGGTCGCCGCATTCGAATCCGAGAAATCCAAGGGCCGCTCTGAGGGCTGCAGGGTAGTTGTAATATTTGAGGATCGTGATTACGCGGTTGGCCTTTTGCTGCAGCTTGTAAGCCGTGCCTTGATTATCCGTTGCGACAAGCCTGCGGATTTCCTTGTAAAGACCAGTCATGATATTTACCGACGAGCCGATGGCGCCGTCGGTACCGCACATTGCAGCGAAAATGCATTGCTCATCCATTCCCGAAAATACCGACCATGGCTCATTTCCCATAGCAAGAATTGAGGTCATCTCATACATGTTGGGCCCGGTATATTTCGTGCCCGCCAATGTCGGTACATCTTTCAATCCTTCCATGATCTCCATCGGAGGTAATGTCGCTCCCATGAAATAGGGGAATAGCTGCATATCCGGCGCGGCTACGGAAAGCATGTTGAAGTACGAGACGATGCTGCTTAGTGTTGTGTATGTCGGTGGAATGATACTGCTTATCGCCGATGCGCCATTAGCTGCAGCGTGGGCAGCTAAACCGGCGGCCTCACCTGGGGCGACGCACCCTACATGCACGATTACTGGAACAGCACCGTTTACCGCATCGATGGTTGTCTCGGCTACACGTTTTCTCTCGGAGGAGTTCATCCAAAGACCCTGGCCAGTGGTTCCGCATAGATAAAAACCTTCCGCCTTTTTTGAGAGGAGATATGCTACGAGTTCTTTGACTACTGTTTCGTTGACTTTGTCATTCCCATCGAAGGGAGTTACGAGGGCGGATATAACGCCCGTTATTTTTTGGTTTTTCATAATAGAACTATACAAAGTGAGTCGATTCCTGTGAAGAGTGTTGTTTTCTTTGCGGTGCCTATGGCATGATGCGGCCAATACTGAGTAGATATAAGGAGAACAAGATATGATAGGCCATGAACAGATGCTCGAACTCAAGCGTTGGAACACACCTACGATCTACAACGGGTGGGAGCAGATTACGAAATACAATGTTGGGGCGGATTGTTTTAATATAGAAGAAACCCGGGATTTTATGCCTCAAATGGGCCCAATGGTCGGAAGAGCAATTACCGTGGTAATCGAGCCCAGCAACTCAGAACACCGGGAGAAAAATCCGGACGCCTTGGCGGGTTATCGAGAGTATATCGCTTCTTTCGACGGCCCCAAGATAGTAGTAGTACAGGATCTTGATAAACCTCGAGTAGTCGGATCTTTTTGGGGTGAGGTGAACAGCAACATGCATAAGGCATTTGGCTGCGTCGGCACAATTACCGACGGTGCGATCCGAGACGTTGATGAAATGATAAATGCCGGATTCAAGGCCTTGGCCCGTCGATTCTGTGTTGGTCATGCATTCAGCTATACCGTTAAATGGAATTGCGAAGTTGAGGTATTCGGCCGTACCGTCTTACCCGGCCAACTGATTCATGCCGATAAACACGGTTTCCTCGTGGTACCTGAGGAAGACGAAGATGATTTACTCGACGCGGCGGTATTTATGGATTCAAATGAGTGCCAAACTGTCATCCCTGCCTCAAGAGGGTCCGCAGGGAAAACAAAGGATGAAATCCAGGAAGACCTAACCGCCGCCGGCAGACAATTCTCCGAGAATGTGAAAAAGAAGTTCACCAACAGAGGAGAATGGTAGAGTTTGAGAGATAGGTAATGGCCCAAGCCGCTAATATTGATATGATGGTGTTCTATTAGGAGATTACAATGATATTTGACTCGATTGAAAACGCCAAAGCCTATAAAGGCATTTCAAAAAATCTTGATACTGCAATTGATTACATTATTTCTACCGATTTCTCAGGTTTGGATGAGCAGACCGTTGAGGTTGATAGAAGAGACGTCTATGCAATGATCCAGAAATATTCTACCGAAGCCGCAGATGAGCGCGAATATGAGGCACACAGAAAATATATCGATTTACAGCTGGTGGTTTCCGGATATGAGACCATGATCTGCCGGAGTGTCGAAGGTCTCGTGGAGACTATGACCTACGATGAGGATAAAGACGCGGCGCTCTATGCGCTTTCTCCGGCAAACGCCGCAGATGAACCGGATTTAGCTTTCGGCGGCGGTACCGAGGTGCGCCTGAAAGCAGGCGACTACGCGGTTTTTTTTCCCCAGGATGCACACGTGCCGAAGATCATGTCCGCAGTGCCGACCGAGGTGCTGAAAGTTGTGGTGAAAGTAAAAGTATAAAGCGCCGATCAGCCCTCCGAACGAGGTTCCCGGATTATAGAGCTTCATCCCCCGTAGCAGGATAGTTATAGAATTCAGCTGAATAGTTTGGGACAGATGCCTCTCTCTATGCCTAACATGCCTGTAGGTAAATAATTTTTCAACTATTGGAGGTAACATGGACATTCTAAAAGACATTTCGGAGAGTTTGCAAAAAGGGAAAGCGGCTGAGGTGAAGGAACTTGCTCAAAAAGGTATCGATGAAGGACTTGGTTCGAAAGAAATTCTCGAAAACGGACTCATGGCGGGAATGTCGATAATTGGCGACAAATTTAAAAAGAATGAAGTGTATGTACCGGAGGTTCTCATTGCCGCGAGGGCGATGCATGCCGGGATAGATGTTTTGAAACCTCACATGGCCGCCGGCGATATGAGCGATAAGGGTACAGTTGTCCTTGGAACGGTGAAAGGCGATCTTCATGACATCGGTAAAAATCTAGTAAAGATAATGATGGAAGGAAAAGGCCTGAAGGTTATCGATCTCGGAATCGATGTTTCCTCGGAAAAATTTGTTGAGGCCGCGCAGGAGAACACAGCTGAGGTTATCGCCTGTTCTGCCCTGCTCACCACTACCATGACAGAAATGGAAAATGTCGTAAAAGCGTTTGAAGAAGCCGGAACCCGCGATAAAGTGAAAATCATGGTCGGCGGAGCGCCGGTAACCACGAGTTTCTGCGAAAGTATCGGCGCCGATCGATACGCGCCAGATGCTGCATCCGCGGCTGACGAAGCAATCGCTGCTTGCGTTTGACGCAAAAGCTTAAAAAAAAACAGAATTGATTTCGAGCCTCCCAAGATCGGGAGGCTTGTTTTTTCTCAAAAGCGCGGACATGAAGAAATGAGTACGAATTGCCGGTATATTGAATCGTTACGGCGCGGACCTATCTAACGGTTCGCGCCTTTTTTTTGTCATTACTACCGCGGCGATGAGGTAGAGCAGGGCACCAGCGGCAAATACGGTTCTTGAGATGGAAGTAAACTGAAGAATTCCCCAACCGATAAGAGGGCCGCATGCAGAACCAAGATCCTGTGCACTGGCGAACCTGGAGTATTTTACAGGACCTCCTCTGCCTGCTTCAGCAGAGAGTGTAATCTGAAGGGCTGTTTCACAAAGGAAGAAGACGATAACCGGAATTACTAAAAGTAGGGGGGGGAGTTTCAGAATCGATATGCCAAGGGCGGTCCCCGCGACCGCAAAAAAAGCGGGAAGGCTTTTACGAATTCCTATCCTATCGACGATGCTGCCGAGAAACGGTGACCCCGCTATGCCGATTAGGTGCCTCGACGCAAGCATAATGCCGTTTATCGTCGCAATTCCTATCAATATCCCGCCTATTCTTACGCCTCCTCCGTCCACGGCGGTAGACAGCACGTTTCCCAGGGTGGACATGATGATACCGGAACCTACCGCTCCCAGGATAAATCCCTGGAACCTCATATCAAAAGTGATATGTCCTTTTTCTCGCGGTGCTCCTCCCGCGGATACTCTTCCACGAGTATGCGCTGACAACGCAAAGGGTATCCCAGCCGCTGTACACGCGGCCATCATCAGGAAGGCGCCTCGATAACCGGCGAGATCGAAAAACAATCCGCCTAGCAAGGTTCCGGTCAGAAAGCCGAAACGAACAAAGGCGTGGTAGAAACCGAGTATCTTTCCGATAGTTTCTTTGGTGGAACTCTCGACGGCTATCATCGTCCCTGAAAGCCGCAGAATCGACCAGCAGAACCCCCATAACAGTCGTGCAAGCAGGAGCAGCATGAATGGGGGTGCGGCGGCGTAGATCGCTGCCAGCAGAGCACCAGTACCAAGGGCCGCCCCAAAGAGTATGCTGCGGTTGTAACGGGAGAGCAGGCGTTCTGCAGCCCGGTTGGTAACTAGACGAATCCATCGGTTTACCGAGAGGAGTAACCCTACCTGTATTGGAAGAAGCCCCAGGGCCTCAAAATGGGTCGGGAGGATAGTATACATCGCCATATCACCGAAAAGCGAGAACGCTACCGCGGATCCGGCAAAGACCACTGATTTATTGGGCAATTTCATACAATATGGAGTCCGGTTTGCTGTGTTATTTTTTCTTTAAGCTGACCCGCGTTCTGAACGGCTTTGCCTCTCCAATGGTTATTAAACACTATTACAAGTATCTTGGTGTTTTTTGACATCTGGTTTATTCGATTGAGCCATTCATCGAGTTCCTCATCGTTGTAGAGATAGTCGTACCTGCTTGCATTCGTCCCATTCCACCAGTTTTTACCATTCCGGCCATGGAAGCGTATATAGCCAATCTTGGATGTTGTCGTCTCTGAGGGAGCCGGAAGATTCTTTAATGCGGGACAATCCGTCGCAGATATTCCAATACCGCGCTCACGCATCTCCCCGTAAACTCTTTCGGTTTGCCATTCCGCGCTTCTAAACTCAATAACCAAAGGCAAACTTTTTAGTTCATCACAGAGATTAGCAAGATACCGTCTGTTATCCTTCTCGTAGTGGAAACTATACGGGAATTGCAGCAGTACCGCCGTCAGGCGGTCGGAGCTTAAGAGAGGCGCTACGCCGCGTTTGTACTCCGCTGCATCTTTTCTCCAATCCTGTTCGACATTGTGAGTAAGAGACCCGTGTGCCTTTATCGAAAACTGAAACTGCTCCGGAGTTATGTCTAACATTCTATTCAGCATGCCGGCAGTCGGCTGTCGGTAGTAAGAGAAATTGAGCTCAACAATCTGAAACTTTGACGCATAGAAGTTGAGCAAATCCTTTTTTGGTAAATCTGCCGGGTAAAAAGAACCCATCCAGTCGGCATAAGAGTAACCGCTGGTTCCTATGTAAATTGTTGCGGACATTCCTCAAGGCTCCTCTATAAACTGCTACTTTGACAACCGGCACATACGAAAAACCCCGATTCTATAAGGAAAAACATTTGGTCACATGCACGGAAGTGGGTTTTTCGATGTGCCCATCATAGTATTGCTTTTTTTTCAAATCTTCTATACATTCTGCAAACCCCAGCGGGTATATGAATCCGCGTACAATTTACGGCAGTCCTGCGAATTTTAATAATACATCGTTAGCTTTCACAAAGCGTATATCGGCGGACTATTAGGGGCAAGGAAGATTATATGAACGCAACATTTGACAAGATGCGCAACATCGGAATTAGTGCGCATATCGATTCCGGCAAGACCACCCTCACTGAGAGGATACTTTTTTATTGCCAGAAAATTCATGCGATTCATGAAGTGCGCGGCAAAGATGGCGTCGGCGCAACCATGGACTCCATGGAACTCGAAAAAGAACGAGGTATTACAATCGCATCCGCCGCGACAAATGTAGATTGGGATGGTCACTCGGTGAACATCATCGACACTCCCGGACACGTTGATTTTACTATTGAAGTTGAGCGGGCATTGCGTGTCCTCGACGGAGCGATACTCGTGCTTTGTTCAGTCGGCGGAGTTCAAAGCCAGTCGATAACTGTCGATCGCCAGCTAAACCGGTACAAAGTTCCCCGGCTTGCTTTCATAAATAAATGCGACAGGACCGGAGCTGATCCGTATAAGGTTGCCAATCAGCTTGTAGAAAAACTCGACCTAAACGCCGTCCTTATTCAAATCCCTATCGGGCTTGAAGAAAAACACGTGGGGCTGGTCGATCTTGTTACTATGAAGGCATACTATTTCGAAGGCCCTAACGGAGAAGATATCCGAATCACCGAAATCCCCGAAGACATGAAAGCAGAGGCTGACTCCAGGCATGAGATCCTCATGGATTCGGTTACGATGTTTTCTGATGAATTAGCCGAAGCTTATCTCGATGGAAACGCGACTGAGGAGCTCATTCACGAAGCAATACGCCGTGGAACTCTAGCTCGAGAGCTTGTTCCTGTCCTTGTGGGATCGGCCTATAAAAACAGAGGCGTGCAGAAACTTCTCGATGCAGTTATAACTTATCTGCCCGATCCGACTGAAGTTGAGAATGCTGCGCTTGATTTGGACAACGATGAAAAGGTCGTAAACCTTGTCCCTGATCCGGATGCGCCGGTAGTTTCTCTCGCTTTTAAGCTCGAGGACGGCCAGTACGGCCAGCTCACTTATATTCGAATTTATCAGGGCACAGTAAAAAAAGGAAACGAGCTCTACAACACGCGTTCCCGGCAGAAGTTCCGTGTTGGGCGATTGGTACGTATGCATGCCAACAGCATGGAGGACATTCAGGTCGCCGGCAGCGGTGATATGGTCGCCCTCTTCGGTGTCGACTGCGCCTCCGGTGATACATTTGTCTCTCCCGGAATCAATTACTCGATGACCTCGATGTATGTTCCTGAGCCGGTTATCTCCTTGGCCATTAAGCCGAAGGATAAGAAGTCTGAGGACAATATGAGTAAAGCTCTGAATCGCTTTACTAAAGAAGATCCAACATTTCATACATTTGTCGATCCCGAATCGCAGCAGACAATTATTCAAGGGATGGGTGAACTGCATCTTGATGTTTATGTTGAAAGAATGCGCAGGGAATATGGGGCCGCCGTAGAAACCGGAGCACCCGAAGTTGCATTCAGGGAAACCATCACCAAGATGGCGGAGTTCGACTATACCCACCGAAAGCAGACCGGCGGTCAAGGCCAGTACGGTCGGGTTGCGGGATTTATCGAACCGCAAACTGAAGATGATTTTGTCTTTAACAACGCTATAAGGGGAGGATCTATCCCGACAGAATATATTTCTGCTTGTCAGAAAGGATTCGTAATAGCATTGAAAAAGGGCTCACTCATTGGTTTCCCGGTTGTCGGCGTTTCGATAACCATAAACGATGGAAACTCTCATTCAGTAGACTCCTCGGATATGGCATTCCAGCAGGCGTCAATTGGAGCGCTTCGTGATGTCTATCACAGAGCAGGACCTCAAATAATGGAACCAATTATGAAGGTTTCCGCAGAGACTCCAAGCGAGTATGCTGGAAATATTTTCGGGAGCATAAATCAGCGCCGCGGCATCATAGTCAGCTCAGAAGAGGGGGGTAGTTCCACAAGAGTTGATGCGGAAGTTCCTTTGAGTGAGATGTTTGGCTATTCTACCGTCCTGAGGTCTCTTACCCAGGGCAAGGCGGAGTTCACCATGGAATTTCTCAAATACGGGAAGGTTCCAAAGAGCGTCTCGGAAGAGCTTATTGAAAATTACAGGAAGGAGAAAAATAATGGTTAAGTCGGAACTCGTAAAAAGAAGCCCTCTTCGCATATTCGAAAAATCTATTCATGGAGGACTCGGCAAGGGTAACCTCGGTGTACTCGCATCCCGGAAAGGCGTCGGCAAAACCGCATGCCTGGTGCATATCGCGACGGATCAACTTTTCAGAGACAAGCACGTTATCCATGTATCTTTCTCCGCGAAGGTAGATCACATCATCAGCTGGTATGAAGACATTTTTAAAGAGATTGCAAAAAAGCGCGAGCTCGAAGCTGCCGTAGACATCCACGATGAAATCATTAAAAACCGGGTAATAATGAATTTCAATCAGCAGAGCATCGAGACCTCTCAAATATTGAAGAGCATAAATGCTATGATCCGTGATGGACATTTCGCTGCGGATACTGTGATTTTTGACGGTTTCGAGATCGAAAAGGCTGAGGACGGCGATCTCGAACTTATAAAGGAATTCGCGAAAGAGGGCGGGCTCGAAGTGTGGTTCAGCGTTTCTCTTCCGGAAGAAGAGCCGCTATTCAACGAGAAAGGGATCCCGCCTAAGCTCGAATCATTCCTCGAAAATATCGCCGTTTTAATTACTCTTCGCTATTCAGGCGATCACGTACGATTTGAAGCGGTGAAAGACCATGATGAACCGGAACCGGTCGATATGCATCTTATGCTCGATCCTAAAACTCTTCTGGTCGCGCAGGAAACTTAAGAGCCGGGAGGTCAGCGCGTTCTGCCTACCCCGTGCTTCGGGCATTCTTGGAGCATAGGGCAGGTCGAACAGTGCGGGCTCAGCGGCCTGCATACTTCTTTTCCATATGTCACTAATAATCCGTTAATCTCTATCCAGTAGTTGCGCGGCAGCACGGGCATAAGGGCTGCTTCTGTTTCCTCAGGGGTCTGCGTGGATATCCAGCCCAGCCGATTCGATATGCGGTGAACATGAGTATCCACACATATCGCATCTATCCCGAACCCCAGATTTAGTGTGAGATTGGCAGTTTTTATCCCGACACCCGGGAATGCCATGAGCTCATCCCTTGTAGAGGGTACGCAGCCATCATGCTTCTCAATAATTAACCTGGAGCATTCTCGTATGTGCTTTGCTTTATTCCGGTAAAAGCCTGCAGGATAGATCGCTGTGGATATAACCTCTTCGCTTGTGTTGAGCATGGCCAAAGGATCCGCGGCTATCTCGAACAGTCTATCCGAAGCTGACGTCGTCACCTCGTCCTTTGTCCGCAGCGAAATTATTGTAGATACAAGGACTTTGAAAGGATTTCTATCGGCTTCGGCTATCTTGGAGACCGATGGGAGTTCGGCACCGTATACCCGTTTTCTGAGCATTTTGATCTGACGATTCCAATCCCGGTTAGTCATACCCAGACGGAATCCTCGCCCGGTATTCCGAGTGAGGTGTCCCGGCTCTTCTGAATAAGCACCACTGCGTGTGCCTCAACTGCCCGCCCCTCGCCGACCGCATCGACACCTTCTTTTGTTTTCGCCTTAATACTGACGTCCTTTAGGTTTAGCTCGAGATCTTCGGCAATTA
>JABGPX010000020.1 GCA_018644745.1 Spirochaetales bacterium | reverse complement strand
CCGGTTGACACTGCAGTAAGATCTCCGGCACGTACCATGCCTCCGATACCGCTGCCCGACACCGGAGCCGCCAGTCCTTCCGCGGCTGCACGTGCTGCAGCGGCCGGAGTGAGAGGCTGACCGGAAGTTATAAGCGCTTCGACATCCCGTTCGATAACACGTCCTCCAGGACCAGTCCCGATACCGGAAAGCCGGGTCTGGTCGACGCCTTTTCGTTCTGCCAACCCTCGCGCTCTCGGAGAAACCGCGATTCTTCCGCCGGCTTGAGCAACGGGAGACGCGGTGATCGACGAGTCAGTTGGTTGATACGAGGACTCTGTAGACTGAACTGATGCGCCTACGGCCGCAGCCGGTGTTTTGGATACCGAATCCGCCGGAGCGGTGTTCGCAGACTCTCCGGGCCCTAACCCCGTGATATCCTCTCCCGCTTCGCCTACTACCGCGATTGGAGTAAGGACAGGCACATCATCTCCCTCTTCAAAAAAAGCCGCCAGAAGTGTGCCGGCCTCTGTTGATTCAACTTCAAAAGTGGCTTTATCAGTTTCAACCTCGCAGATTATTTCGCCGGCAGTAACGCTTTCGCCGACTTGCTTTCGCCACTCGAGGATTACGCACGATTCAACTGAGTTCCCTTGCCTCGGCATGAGAATTTCTTTTGCCATATTACAAATCTCCTTTAGGTTATCTGAACATCTATGCCCAGGTCAGCTACCTGCCGCTTCGCCTCGGAATCGATGCCGTCGTCAGTTATAAGAATATCTATATCAGTAAGAGGAAGAACCGCGGCAAAACCCGCTCTCCCGTATTTCGTAGAGTCCGCCACAAGAACAGTCTTTTCAGCGCGGGAGGACATTACCCTCACTATCTCGGCGCCTTCGACAAGATGAGTTGTCAGCCCATTATCGACACTGAATCCATCGGTGCCCACGAACGCATACCTCACGTTGAAGCGCTCCACCTCTCGCCGTGCGATCGAGCCTACAAAAGACTCGGTCATCGGCCGGAACTCTCCGCCGGTAAGGATGAGATTGAGAAGAGGATTTGTCCTCGAGTATCGTAATAGAAGACTCGAGTTGGTAACTACGTGAACATCCTGTTTACCGGGAAGATGCCGAGCAATAAGTGCAGTTGTGGTTCCCGCCTCGATCATGATTGTATCGCCGTCCGATACTAGAGCCGCAGCCATCTTGGCAATACGAGTCTTTTCTTCGATATTAACTTTTTGTCGATTAAGAATGCTTCGATGGAAGACCGGCAGGGCTCCTCCCCTTGTCCGGACAATCAATCCGCCGTCTTCGAGCCCGTGGAGATCGCTGCGGATAGTAACGGTGGAAACCTGCAGTATTTTACTGATTTCGGACACAGAGATAGAGTTATCATCCATGAGAAGGTCGAGAATCGCCTGCTTCCTTTCGTTATGGTTTTCCATACCCTACGTTTCGCTTTCCATTTGCTTTCGTAATACTTTGTATATTATTTCGAAAAGCGTTTTGGGTCAATAGGGAACATCGAAAAACCACATTAAATTCTGCCGACAGATGGCCTCCCGGGTAAAATCGGGATTTTTCGTATGTGCATAAATCACATCAGTTGTGCGGTCATTTTGTTTCAGCTACGCAGGAATTCGGTTTCGCTCTTTCCACCGCCGGGCAAGATAAATAAAGGGCGTATCCGCAAGGGCAACAATCACTTTCAGAATATAGGTACTTACAGCTATTTCTAAAAGGACATCGAGAGAAAATACTCCGACGAAAGCTGCCACCGTAAATATCACGCTG
>JABGPX010000021.1 GCA_018644745.1 Spirochaetales bacterium | reverse complement strand
AGGCAGACTTTCGCTTGAGACAATAGAGTTCGACCTGCACAAAACCGTTGAAGATTCTGTTGATCTCGTGGCGCTTGAAGCACATAGGAAGGGTCTCGAGGTACTTATAGACATTGGCGACAGCATCCCCCGTTTCGTCATTGGTGATCCTATTCGAGTCAGGCAGATCATTATTAATCTATTTAACAACGCGATGAAATTTACCCGTCAGGGAGAAATCGGGATAAAACTCGAGGCGATTCACCGGGAGGATGAGAGAGTAGAGATCCGAATTACAGTCCGCGATACCGGTATAGGTATACCCGAGGAAAAAAAGGGTATGCTTTTCAAGGTTTTCTCACAGGTGGACTCATCAACTACCCGAAAGTACGGCGGCAGCGGGTTAGGGCTATCGATTTGCCGAAATCTTGTTCAGATGATGGATGGTACTATCGCTGTCGAGAGCCAGGAAGGGAAGGGTTCCAGCTTCTGGTTTGTCCTTCCTTTCGGCCTTGGTGAATCGGAAATCCTTCAACGAAAAATTGATGCTCCCTCATTGGGTCCGCAAAGGGCGCTTGTTGTGGATGATAACGCGGGGTGCCGATACATCGTGGAGTCCTATCTTAGCGGGTGGGGTGTGGATGTTGAAAGCTGCGGCGACGGTGCGGAAGCGCTGGTGAAACTGCGAAATGCCACTCGGGTAGGTGAACCATTTACAATCTGCTTGATCGATCAGTTTATGCCGGGAATCGACGGTTGGCATCTTGCAAGCGAAATAAACTCCGACACTGCGATTCAAGACATTCCACTTTTTCTGACGAGTCCGACCGGAAAAACCGGCGACGAAGCGAAAATGAAGCTTCTCAATTGGTTTGAGGGTTATATTAATAAGCCCATTAAAAAAGATGAATTTCTTGAGATTCTTACGCGGTCACTGACCGATCCCGAGGAATTAGAACCCCTTGAAGATGAGCCGGCCGTTGAAAACATGGGCTTTAGTTTCGCCGGTACTCGTAGGCCAATTCTGGTTGCCGAGGATCATGAGGTGAATCAGCAGCTTTTCCGCGCCATACTTCAGAATTTGGGACTGCGCGTTACCGTGGCCGCGGATGGATTCCAGGCAGTGGAGTTGGCAAAAGAGGGAGCCTCGCTCATTTTTATGGATGTCCAGATGCCCGGAATGAACGGGTACGAGGCGACAGAGAAAATACGATCATTGGGGATAGATGTACCGATCATTGCCGTTACAGCCAGTGCTGTGAAGGGCGAGAAAGAGAAAGCCATGGAAATTGGGATGACCGATTTCCTGACCAAACCTTTCAAAAAACAGGATCTTATTCCCGTGTTGAGAAAATGGCTGCCCGCACCCACCGAAGCTATAGATGCTGCCGAGGAACTTCCCGCGGCGGATAGCGACGGCCTTGATGCTGAGGGTGAAATCGAGGAACACGATATTTTTGATATTGATGAAGCTGTAGACACCTTTATGGGAAACAAGGCAATGGTGCTGGATCTACTGAATACGCTTATCGACAAGTCGAAGAGTTGTGTCGAAGAGATACGCGCTGGTATGGATTCCGGGGATTTGGCACAGGTACGGTCCGCGGCTCATGCAATAAAAGGATCGAGCTGGAATCTCTCCGCAAGACGCCTTGGCGATTCAGCGGCGGTCGTTGAAGACGCCGCGGCCGGCGGTTACGCGGATGTCATTCCCAATGGGCTCAATGATTTGCAGAGCAGATTGACCGAGTTTATCGACTATTGCGCGAAGCTCACCGAAGAATAGCCCGAGTCAAGAAGTA
>JABGPX010000022.1 GCA_018644745.1 Spirochaetales bacterium | reverse complement strand
CGCTCTGCTTTTGCCAGCTCTTTATGTATCTCAGGTTTGCCTTTTGCCAATGCTCTTTTATCCAGACCGCCCATGATACCAAGTTCAGGGTAGCGCCTTCGATACTCTTCGATGTCATTTCCTGCTTGAACCTCGAAGGGCATGAAAGCATTTACACCGTGAACGGACATCACTTCGACAAGCTCGTTACAAAGGCCATCCGTGTCAACCGAGACAATAGAAACTCCATTTTCCTCCGCAAAAGCGGTGATGTGGTCATATGAAGGCATCATGAACTCTTCTACCATTTCCATTGAAATAAGTGAGCCTTGTTTTCCTGACATATCTTCCCAGATGTGTATGATGTCGATTTGGACCCGCCGTGATATCTCACAGTAAAGATCGAGCCAAAGGCTCGTGTATGTATCGATGATGTCGTGAACCATCGCCGGCATGTCATAGAACGCGAGTAGACATTCCTCGGCGCCGAGTAAGTCTCGTAATGTGCCGAACACTCCCCATGGGAACTCTCCAACCTGGAGCGGGGTGCCGAAGTCCGCAGATTCCCGAAGGCACCCATCGAGAGCGAAAAGCCGATTGAAAATAGGTCCAGTTAAATGCTTCTCTTTGTAGCGTTTCCAGTCATCTTCTGTCTTGATTGGATGATCGATCCATTCCGGAATCGACTCGCCAAACTTTCTGCTTCGCTTTGTTATGCCGCGGTGATCAATCGAAACGATATAATCAGCATCTTGAGAGATAACCCGTTCCTCGACGTGAGGAAACGGGCCGTATTCAACCTCTACAAAGGTTCGTAATGGTTTTAAGCCGAAGTAATCGTCTACATCCAGATCGGAGATTCCTGATTCCAGCTGCCATCGTTCGAGAGTTTCTGTCCATGGGTGAAATCCCAACCACATGGGAATCGGAGGGTGATCGACCGCAGGGCCTGTGATCGCGGCAAGAATTCGTTCTCTATAGGTCATTCGATGAGTATATTTGAAGAATAGTACCATATCAACGAGGAGGAACTGCGTGATTGTCCATCCTGGATTTCCGAAGCAATTATTCACCTTTCTTAAGAAATTAGCTGCTAATAACGATCGTGAGTGGTTTAACGCTCACAAGGATGAGTATGTGCGTTACGCAAAGGAGCCAACCGTTCAATTCATAGTCGCCATGAAAGATCGTCTGGCCAACGTCAGTTCCAGTTATATAGCGGACCCAAGAGGAAACGGCGGTTCGATGTTCAGAATCTACCGGGACACCCGATTTTCAAAGGATAAAAAGCCGTACAAAGAAAACATCGGCTGCCATTTTCGGCATGTTGCCGGGAAAGACGCCCATGCTCCCGGATTCTATGTGCACCTCGAGCCGGGGGGCAGCATGGCCGGCGGTGGTATTTGGCTTCCTCCCACCCCTGTGTTGAATAAAATCCGTGATGCTATCGATCAGAAGCAGGATGAGTGGTTGAAGGTGAAAGGCTTTATCGAACAGAGTGACAATATTGAGGTATTGGATGGTCAACGTCTAAAAAGGCCGCCTCAGGGCTTCGCGGCGAATCACCCGCTAATTGAAGATCTCAAAATGAAAACCTTTTTCTCGGGAAGACATTTCAAGGATAGCGAAGTGGCTTCGGCGGAGTTTATCGATATGGTTGAAAAAACTTTTCAGGATATGGTACCGCTGATGCGGTTCATCAACGAGGCGCTTGGCCTGAGTTTTTAATCCTAAAAAGATTGACAGCTTCGGATATCAGAAGACAAGTATCGTAAACCGCGAAACTTGTTACCGTTCCTTGCA
>JABGPX010000541.1 GCA_018644745.1 Spirochaetales bacterium | reverse complement strand
GAAGTGATGTACCAGAAAAGACGAAAAAAGGCAGCCAAATGGCTTGCTGATAATAATATAGACGCAGCCTTTATCACAGCGGACTCTAATGTCAGATATCTAACAGGTATGCCGTCGGACTCGGTGTTTTTTCTTTTTCAAACCGGGAAATCCATTCTGCTGCCGTGGGACGCCATACTCGCCGGTAAGCTTGCAGATGCGGATGTCATAATCCCTCACACCGAGTTCAATAGGCAAATAGAGATATCTGTTCCCGCGATTCTGAAACAGGAAGAACTTAAACCCGGAGCCAGGATAGAGCTGCCGTCGGTTACCTCGCATCTTCAATTTTCTCGATACAGAAAGGTGCTCGATGGGTATGAGCTGGTGTGTCGGGAAACCGGCTTCTCTGAGTATATCGAAGAGCTCAGGATGGTCAAAGATGATGCTGAAATCGCTACCCTTCTCAAAGCATCTGAGCTTACCAACACTCTGATTGATATGCTAAAAAAAAGCGTGGAAGCGGGAACACTCCGGACGGAAGTTGATGTGGCCTTGTTTTTGGATTCCACCGCAAGAAATCACGGTGCGGAGGGCATGGGATTTGAAACTATTGCTGCCGGACCTGCAAGAAGTTATGGAATCCATGCCTTTCCGGCATTCACAAATATGAATTTCGGAACGTCAGGCATGTCAATTCTGGATTTCGGTGTGAAGGTCGACGGATATACAAGCGATATCACCCTCACGGTCCTGCGTGGAGAGATGAGCGGGCTACAGGAAAAGATGATTTCCCTTGTGGAGGAGGCTTATACGCTGGCTGCGTCGATGGTGCGCCCTGGAACCGGATCTTTTGATATTGCCAAATCTGTCGATGACTTATTTTCAAAGGCGGGCATGAGTATGCCGCATGGTCTTGGGCATGGTATCGGGTTAGATGTACATGAGGCGCCTTGGCTCCGTGTTCGTGAAGGGAGCGGTACAATACTAAAGCCGGGAATGATTTTCACGATAGAACCCGGGCTGTACCATGAGAAAGCTGGCGGCGTTCGTCTTGAAAACGATTTCCTTATCACTTCGGCCGGACATAAAGTAACTACCAGATCCCATTTAGTCCGCCTTCCTGACTAGACATAACGGCCCTCCAGCCATTCGGTTCAACCGATATCACCAGATTTTCTTCCCCTGTCCTGAAGACATAGCTATGCCATCCTTCATAAATCTCGCCAAAGATGGACTTCCCGTCAGACTCGTATGCAAGCCGATCAGATAAGGGATTTGTGCTTGTCCATATCCCCGTTGGCAGAATCAGGGGAAGCGAATATTCCGGGAGTTTTCGTACACTCCGGCTTTGAAGAGAGCCTGTCCGGATTGCTGTACGCAGCGGAGATGAATCCAGACTCCACGGATCGCCGTCGCATTTCTCAAGTACAATCTGAGACAGCTTTTGCACATTGACAGCCTGAAGCATGTCTCCGATCTGTGAACAGGATAAAAGCAAATCCGCGAGAAATCCTTTATGCCAGGCCAGCTCAAGATCCAATGTATCGTCCGCGTCGCCGAAGGCGTCCGTAACTGCGTCCGCAACTACGTCCGTAACTGCGTCCGCAGGAAAAACAGCTCCCGCTGGTTTTAGATACACCAGCCGGTCAGGATTCTCTATGGCGACGCAGATCGGAGTCGCAGTTACCGGCACAACCGGCAGCTTCGGCAGAGCAAGTATCGTGGATGTTTGGGTGGAGGATACGGTTCTCTCAATTACCTGCCCGTCGTTTTCAAGATAGCGGATTACATATTCTTTGATATGGAAAACTTCGGCCAATTCCAGCGGCAAACCAGGGAGAATCAGACTGGCCTCAGCATGTGAATTGTAGAAAGAGCAGGCAGCCAAGCCGGTTATTGCAAGCGCCAGGCCGCAGAGTCGCACCATATTACCGATGAAACCGATTTCAGCACTTCTGCTTCAGATGCTTCAGCTGTCCCCGGTATATTTTTCGAATTTCCCGCATGATATCCCGGTATTCCCGGGATTTATAATCCGGATACGTCCATTGCAGCGGCTCATAATCACCAAATAGAAAAATCAATGTAATTTCGGCATAAATTCCGTCACGCAAAGGGATTCGTCTGCCGTTATCTTTCGTAGAAGCCAAAACTACCCGTTCGAGAGATAAGAGACCGGGATCGATATTAACCCGCCGATTTCCTTCTTCACAAAAGATATCCTCGATCTCGTTCGAGAGACATTTGATTCTCGCGAGTTCCGTCGGGTCGACGAGAGTTTCAAAAGTGAAAAAGGTGCGGAATATTGGAGATCCCATTTCCGCATCGTAATATCCGGTATAATGGAAGGGCAGCAACCCGGTTTCTAAATCAATTACCCCGAATTCCTGTATCAGCCGCGTCCGAACCAGCGGCAGGCGATCAAGATCGCTAAGTAGAATTCCTGCAATGAGTTTTTCCGGTTTATATAAGTCTATAGTTCCCATTGTGCCATTTCGCTAAAATCCGCTTTAACAATTGCCAGATCCGCGATTTTATCCGATAATGCGCAATCGATGGAAGGGAACACAAAATTTAACGAAGACCTGGAAAAAGCGCTTGAACGGAATCGTAACTATCTCGAGTTGACCCGCCTTCCTCAGGTGAAGGCTCGATTCGAATCCTATACGGGTACATTTCAAAATTTCCACAACGTTCTTCTCCGCAAATCACTCATTAAGGAAGATCCTTATAAAGCTGATCAGAAGATATCCGAAATCGTTCTACCCCAGGATGCGGAAGTCAGCGAAATAGAAAAGAATAATCAAATTGGGCTCAGGCTCTCAATGTTTGACAGCCAGCTGGCATTTCTCCTGAATTACTACCAATTTACTGTCGACTATCTTTCTCTCAAACGTATCAAACTCCTTGGCGGCTTAACCAGGTTTATCAACTGGGACAACCTGTCCACGAGTTCTACAAGCGTAAATACTCGATTGTTGGCTGAATTGGTCGGCAAAGTTAGAGGGGGCTCTGATGCTTTTTCTATCCAAGTTCTCAATAACGCCCAGTCTCAGCTCGCGTCGCTCGGGAATGAGATCGTAAGATCTCTCAAAGATCTCAGCCGTTACCATCGCGAAAGATATAAGTTGGAAATTCGAAAGTCGGTGTTCGATTTCCTCAATTTGACCCCGGAGCAAGTGCAGACAAATAAAGCTTCGGCGATTGCCGCGGTAAAAAAGAAATTCTCGAACTCGGTTAAAGGCATGCCGTTTTACGGTGAGTTGGTCGATGAAATACTTGTCGAGGACTATGGACCCAATCCCGCGGCTAAGCACGAGGCCGCTCTGAAACAGTTTGTCGTTACTGAGGAGAAGGCCAAGAAGGCCGAGAAAATCGACTACCGGGGTTATGTGCTTGAAGCTATCAGGCGTCTATCGGCAAGCGGAAAGCCTATCGAGAGAACCCTTGAAAAGCTCAACCAGAACAGTATCTATGTTGAAGACTCCAGAAAACAACTCGACGGCCCTTTCCGAAAGTGGCTCTCTCGAATGCTTGGGCGAGTGCAAGAGGCGCGAATCTATGAAATAGAGACGGTTGATCCGGTAACGGCTGTAGCAAAGAAGAATAATATAGACTTTGACAATCTCTACCAGAAAGGCATCAAGACCGCAAGGCTCATCGCCTCTTACGGCAGCAAAATGAGCCCCGGATACGCACGCCTAGATTCGATGGACGAGGCAACCCTCTACACTCTGCTTGAACGGCAAATTATAGAAGTGCAGAATCTCATGCGCACATTTCCGGCACTGTATGATTATTTTCAAGACGCTATAGATGATGAGAACAGAGGAAAGTTATTCGGTATAAAACTCGAAACAAACGCAATTCGAAACTCAGTGGTAAAGGCTAATCAGCATCGCCATGAATATGTGTCTAGAAAAGAAGAACAAGAGCAGTTGAAAAAACTCGGCATAAAAAATTAGTGTGCGCTCTTATACTTTCCCAGTATCCGAAAATCATCAGCTGCGTCCCGAAAACGAATCAGCGCCGTATCAAACCGATCAGTATCTTCGGGAAGTTCCATATCAATATAGAACATATATTCCCACGGCTTGCCGGCTATCGGTCTGGATTCAAGCTTTTTCATATTGAGTTTTTCTTCCGCAAGAATCTGGAGGCATACAAAAAGCGCTCCGGGTTTATCCGGTGTAGAGAAAACAATTGAAGCCATATCCGCATCGCTATCACCCGGCACCTCGGTTGGAGCGATTGCAAAAAAACGGGTGTAATTTTTGGGATTAGTCTCGATTCCTTCCTTTAAGACCTGCAGGCGATATGTTCTCGCCGCTTCGGTGCTGGCAATCGCAGCGCAATCTCTTTTCTGCTCACGAGCGATATAGGCGACCGATCCGGCGGTATCGTAGAAAGGCACTCTTTTGATATCCGGGTAATTATCGAGGAATCTGGAACACTGAGCAAGACCTTGAGGATGGGAATATACGGATGTAATCTCATCGATCTTAGTTCCGGGAAAGCCGATGAGATTGTGAATGATTCGGATTTTCTTCTCTCCGATAATATGCAGATCCGGGTATTGAAGAAGCAGATCGTAGTTCTCGTAGATAGATCCTGCTAAGGAGTTCTCCATGGGAAGTACACCGATGCGGGTTTTACCGGATAATACACTCTCGAAAACATCGCGAAAGCTCCCGCAGGGCACCGGCTCAACTCCGTCTTCCTGAAAGAATCTTTTAATCGCAATTTCGCTGAATGCTCCCGGCTCGCCTTGAAAAGCGATTCCGCCGGTACCATCGGTTTCCTTTTTTCCCGATACGCGGGAACCTTGGGCCGCCGAAGGAAGGCGCGCGACTTCCTTTTCCACAACCGGGGAAAGCACTTCTATGTCTCTCATGAGCTTCTCGAATTGCTCAGGGTAAAGAGATTGAGGACCGTCTGAAGCCGCTTTTTCCGGATCAGGATGCACTTCGAGCAGCAGCCCGTCGGCCCCTGCCGCTATCGAGGCAAGCGCCATCGGCGGGACCTTGTCTCTGATCCCTGTTGCATGACTTGGATCGACAATAACCGGAAGATGACTGAGTTGCTTCACCACCGGAATTGCCGAAATATCTAAAGTGTTTCTAGTATAGGTCTCGAAAGTGCGGATCCCGCGTTCACAGAGAATAATTTGATCGGTGCCGTGGGCCAACAGGTACTCGGCAGCCATAAGCCAATCTTCTATCGTCGCCGCAAATCCCCTTTTAAGAATAACAGGCTTCCCGATGGCACCGACGCGTTTCAGAAGTTCGAAGTTCTGCATATTTCTCGCGCCAATCTGAAACGCATCAACGTAGTCGCTCATCATGTCAGCATAATCGGTTCCGACGATTTCAGAGACGACAGGCATTCCTTCGGCTTCGCCTGCCATTCTCAGCATCTTCAAACCTTCTTCACCAAGACCTTGAAATGCATAGGGAGATGTACGGGGCTTAAAAGCACCTCCCCTCAGCATTACCGCCCCCGACTCTTTTACGATCCTGGCGGTTTCGCGGATCTGATCAAGCGACTCAACAGCACATGGGCCGGCAATAACGGCGATGCGCATTCCGCCGATTTTTATCGGGCCAATCTGAACAACCGTATCGTCCTTCTTAAACTCACGGGAAGCAAGCTTATATGGTTTTGTAATAGGAATAACTCTATCTACTCCGGGCATCAGTTCTACTTCCCGAATATCCATCGGAACAAGACCGACGGCTCCCAATATAGTTTCCTCTTCGCCGACAATTTCTCTTATTTGAAAACCGCGTGATTGGAGAAAATCCTTGATAGATTCTTTTTCTTCTTGCCTTATACCGTGATGAAGTACAATTACCATATTCTCCTCATTAGTTGGCAAGGTATTCCGCTTGGGGTTCGAAGTCAATAGTTAATGCCCCGAAGTTTATAGCAGCTTAAAACTAGCAAGCTTTGGGACGGAAAAACGAGGTTTCTTGTCGACCATAAATACTATATAATATTTATGTGATTAGGCATCATTAGCATTTCTGCTCAGATTTTATTCAAAAACGGAGAGGAAAAATATGAAAGACACCCTGCCGAAACTGTTTCTTGAAAACGTCGAAAAATACCCCGATTACGCGGCTCAGTTCACGAAAGACTCTGAAGGCGTGTTTCAGCCGACATCCTATTCAGAGCTTCAGACCGAGGTATATCAATTTGCTTCGGGACTAAAGGATATAGGAATTTCTAAGGGTGATCACGTAGGGCTCATATCTGAAAACAGAAAAGAATGGTTGATTTCGGATCTTGCACTGATGAGTATCGGTGCTGCGGATGTGCCAAGAGGCTGCGACTCCACTGCGCAGGAGCTGCGCTATATCCTCGACTTCTCGGAGTGTAGAGTCTGCTGCGTTGAGAATACTACTCAAATGGCAAAGATTCTAACCGAGAAAAGTTCCATTCCAAAACTTGAGTGTTTCATCGTACTTGATAGCGAGAGCACTAGTGATACGGAAACTGGAGGAACGAAGGTACTCAATTTCAGCGAGGTGATGGAAAAGGGTAAAGAATACCTGAAGTCTCACCCAGGTGAAATAGAAGCAGAGATAGAAAAGGGCGGACCGAACGATCTGGCAACGATCATTTTCACCTCGGGAACTACCGGTGAACCAAAAGGCGTTATGCTTAGCCATCGTAACTTCCTGCATCAGATTGAGCAGGTGCCGAATCTTCTTTCCGTTGGTCCCGGGGATAAATGGTTAAGCGTGCTTCCAATATGGCACTCCTTTGAGCGGATTATGACCTACGTTGCTGTCGGATGGGCATCATCCTTGGCATATTCCAAGCCTATACGGAAAATTATTGCGGATGACATGGGAGCGATTCAACCGACCTGGATGGCTTCAGTACCGAGGATATGGGAATCCCTTCAGGACGGCATATATAGAAGCATTAAAGCTGACGGCGGGATCAAGAAAGCTCTTTTCCTTTTCTTTGTGGGTATCGGCAAGATTCACTCAAAGGCGTCTAACCTCGTGAAAGGACTGGTGCCGCAATATCGAAAGCGCTCGCGGATTCTCGACATAATTGCAGGAATTATTCCTTACATACTCCTGTATCCGCTTCGGGCGCTTGGAAACATCTTAGTTTTCAGCAAAATCCATAAAAGACTTGGCGGTAAATTTGTCGCGGGTGTTTCCGGAGGCGGCGGCCTTCCCGCCGCGGTCGACACCTTTTTTCAGGCTGCCGGTATACTGCTTATCGAAGGCTACGGGATGACAGAAACAGCTCCTGTACTCTCGCTTCGCAGGCAAAGTCACCCGGTGCCGGGAACAATAGGACCTATCTTTCCAGGAACCGAATTTAAGATTATTGATGATCGAGGCGGCATCCTTCCTCCAGGCGAGAAAGGAGTTCTGCATGTACGCGGGCCTCAAGTGATGCTCGGATATTATAATAAGCCGGAACTCACCGCCGAGATTATTGATAGCGAAGGTTGGCTTAATACCGGCGATTTGGCAATGCAGACCTGGAAGGGTGAAATCAAGATCATGGGACGCGCAAAAGATACGATCGTCCTACTCGGCGGTGAGAATATCGAGCCGAATCCTATCGAGGAAAAGATCAAAGAGTCCCCCTATATCAATACCGCTGTGGTTCTTGGTCAGGACAAGAAATACATCGCGGCGCTTGTAGTTGGCCAAATGGACTTGATTGTAGAATTCGCAAAAGAACATGGAGTGGTTTACTCAGAAGAATCGGACCTGCTTGAAACACCGGAGGTACTCGATCTGATCAAGTCTGAAATCAATGAGTATGTGAGCGCTAAAACAGGATTCAAGGTCTTTGAACGAATTTCTAAGTTCAAACTTCTCGGAACGGAGTTCGAAGTAGGCAAGGAACTATCGGGAAAACAAGAGGTCAAGCGCCACGCAGTAAACGATATGTATAAGAAGGAAATTGCAGGTCTCTTTTCATAAAAATGAAAATTATCTCCTCCCGGTAATAGACTTTTTAGATTTTTTAGGTTAAATTTAGAAATTGCCGCGGAGGAGCGTATGAAAAAAGTTCTCTATGCTGAAGACGAGGTATACAATCGGAAATATCTTGAACTGCTTCTTAGGAAAAAAGGAATAAATTGCGATCTGGCAGTCGATGGAGTTTCGGCGCTTGCATTATTCAGGCAAAACAGCTATTCGGTAGTGATATTGGATCAACACATGCCCGGTATGAGCGGCGAAAAAGTTGCAAAAGAAATACGAACGGTAGATCCTAACATTCCTCTTATCGCCATCACCGGCGATGACAGCCAGGTACCGATGCTTATGGATGCCGGATTTACCCATGTTTTTATAAAACCTCTTCATGGGGAAGAATATATCGGCGCAATAGTGAGATTCGCAGGATAACGTATCGATCAATTTTGCCTGCTCTTCACACTCGTTTATTCATTTACGATTTCTTCTTTTTAGCAAAGCTCTCGACCAGTTGATGGATGCGTTCACGATAGATCATCCCAAATACAAACAGTAGTATGGCAACCCCCATTATAATCCCGGCGAGCAGCCATCGGCTTGAGGCCGCGGCATCGCCCATTCCTGCACTGCCGATAATCCCGGGCAGTCTTCCGATAGTTGATATGATCAGGAACGAAGGAAAGCTGAGTGAGGAAAGCCCCGCGACATAACAGAGGGCGTCTTTGGGTATCCCGGGTATGACAAAGAGAAGAAAGAAAGCAATCCGGGCCCTTGGAGAATGAGCGATGGAGTCAAATTTCTCTATTTTTTCTTCTTTGAGGATTGTCCGAATAAAGGGAATGCCGAATATCCGGGCAAGAAAAAAGTTGAAAGTAGATCCGATGAGTATCCCGGCAATGGAATACATCGAACCAAAGAGAATACCGAAAAGATATCCGCCGGCGATTTGCGGTACTTCACCCGGAATAATGAAAATAACAACCTGGATAAACTGAAGTGACATAAAGGCCAAGGGTGCAGCAGCGCCCCACCGGCTCACGGTTTCCTTGATTGACTCCGAAGAGGAAAACACCAGTTTGATCTCTTCGCGAAAAACGACAACTGCCGCTATTGTGAGGCCGATAAGTATAGGGAACAAAATAATTGAAAGAATTTTTCTGAATCGAGCTGAAGTCACACGGTTACTATACTAAAGTCCTATTACCTTTGACTACGGCATGGCTTTTCTGTATACTTTGCGGGATGAAATCCACTGACAAGAAATCTACTCAGAAAACTACATTCAAAGAAAAGCAGGAAGTTGTCTATCCGCTGCAAGGTGTCGGTCAGGTCACGAAGATCGAAGAGCGGATGTTCAAGGACGAAAAGCTTCTTTACTATATTATCTATCTGGAAGTATCAGACATGACCGTAATGGTCCCGGTAGATAAGGCGGAAGAGCTTGGAATCCGTGCCATCGTAAGCAAGTCCGAATCCGACAAGGCACTGAAACTCTTAACCGAGGATTATGAACCAGTGTCGTCGGACTGGAAGCTTCGCTATCAGATGAACCTGGATCTATTAAAAAGCGGCAGCGTAATGGATATCGCCACTGTCGTCCGCACGCTCTACCACAGGAGTAAAGTAAAAGAACTGCCAATCCTTGAGCGAAAGTTATTCGACAGCGCGTTGAAGCTGCTCGTGGATGAAGTTTCCTTCTCTCTTAACAAATCGAAGGAAGATGTCGAGGCGCTGGTATTCGGTAAACTCGAAACCGGTTGATCTAAGGGATTGTGAAAGCGGGACAACAAAATCCTGTCTGTGCGGCTCTCATAACTGCCGCCGGCTCGAGTTCACGCATGGGTGCGGATATCAAGAAAGAGCTCGAGGATATCGACGGGACACCGGTTCTGCGGCTCGCTTTCCGGGCTTTTATTTCTACGGAACGATTCAGCAGCATTTATGTAACCTATCCCGCGGATAAAAAGAGAGAGATGTCCGACGCCCTGAAAGGCGGCGTTATCGACCCGATATTTGTGGCAGGCGGTTCTACTCGGCAGGAGTCAGTTTTTCTTGGCCTTCTCGAAATGGAAGAACTGAACCCAGACTATATACTGATACACGATGGATCGAGACCATGGGTATCCCCGGCGTTAATAGAGCGGGTGCTGAATGGAACGATCGAACATGAAGCGTGTATCCCAGTTGTTCCTGTTACCGAGGCGCTAAAGCAGATATCCGCCGATAGCTCGATCGTTCGTCATATGGACAAGAAACAATATGCGGCAGCTCAAACACCTCAAGGTTTTCGTTTCATGAATATTCTCAAAGCACTGAAGACGGCCCGCCGCGATGGAAAGGACTATAGTGATGACGCTGAAGCGTATCACCAGGCCATAGGACCTGTCTTTTCTGTCGAGGGTGAACCGGAAAACCGCAAAATAACCTATAGGTACGACTTGCGATGATCCGTGTCGGTACTGGATACGACATCCACAGGCTGGAAGCTGGAAGGGATCTTATTCTCGGAGGAATCACTATTTCTTCGGAAAAAGGCGCAGTCGGGCATTCCGACGCGGATGCTCTCATCCACGCGATAATCGATGCGCTGCTCGGAGCGGCCGCTCTTGGCGATATCGGCGAGCATTTTCCTCCCTCTAATCCTGACTACAAAGGCATATCAAGCAGGAAACTTCTCAAGCAAACTATCTTTCTCCTGCAAGATGCCGGCTGGGAGCCATGCAACCTGGATTGCACAATTGTACTTGATTCACCGAAACTCACTTCATATAAGTCGGCGATACGGAAAATAAT
>JABGPX010000700.1 GCA_018644745.1 Spirochaetales bacterium | reverse complement strand
CGACAAGGAATCTGGAAATAGTCGGTGAAATCGGCAAAGCGGAGCTTGCCCTGCCCTCTCAAATACTCGATAGAAACGGCAAACTGATTACCGAGTACTTTTCAGAAGAAAAACGTAACATAGTTTCTATCAATGATCTCCCTCGGCATCTTATTTATGCCCTTGTGGCTGCAGAAGATAAGAATTTCTTCCAGCATAACGGCTTCGATCTCGGCGGGTTTATTCGGGCATTGTGGAACAACATCCGGGGAACCTATTTCTCCGGTGCTTCCTCAATTACGCAACAGGTGGCAGGTGAATTATACGCGGACCGGTCAATTATAACTATAAAAAGAAAGTTAGTAGAACTCTGGTACGCCTATCAATTAGAACGCAAGCTTACGAAATACCAGATACTCGAGCTGTACCTCAACACTATTTATCTGGGTCATAATACTCACGGGGTAGAAGCGGCGTCTCAATTCTATTTCGGCCACCCCTCTACCGAGCTTAACATGGCGGAATCGGCGATTTTGATCGTACAGATCAGAAGTCCCGCGCGCTACTCAATGTTAGACCATCCAAACGCGGCTAAAGGCAGACAGCGAATCGTTCTGGACCAGATGGTGAAGCAGAATTATGTGACTTCAGAGGATGCCGACAATGCATTTGAATCTTTCTGGATTAGTTATGACGTAACGAGATCGAGCACCTCTACCGCGTATTTCGAGAATGAAAGCAAAGCACCTTATTTCTCGGAATATGTACGACTCCAGCTCGAAGATCTTCTGTATGGAGACCTCGTTGATATTAACAGAGAAGGTTTTATCATTCACACCACTCTCGATCTGGAAACCCAGGAAATCGCCCGGCAGTACATGTCTGAAGGTCTCCAGACGATAAATCAGAAATATCAGGCCGAAACAAATGAACGTTTGGAGGAAGCGGACTCGTTGTTCCTGCCTTTGGTAGACGCCCTCGGACTTCTGTTCGACATCGAGGAGCTGAATATCGCAATGGCACGTCAGCGCAGGGACGCGATTAACTACTTCAATGACAATATAAGCCCTCTTCTCAACGCACTCTCACTCCAGTTCGACGCGAAACAGGCAAATGAACTCGCGGCTCTCGCAAACGAAAAAAGCGTATCCAATAGTCAAAAAACAACTGTCGAGGGAGCGCTCCTTACTCTTGAGAACGATACCGGTCATATCATCGCGATGATTGGCGGATCCGAGTTTAAAACTAAAAAATATAACCGGGCGGTAGATGCCACCGTTCAGCCCGGTTCATCAATCAAACCGCTTTATTACTCGGCGGGAATCTCAGAACGAATAATCACTCCGGCCACCATGCTCATGGACTCTCCCGTCGTTTTCTTCAATGCCGACGGCGTGAAGTATGAACCGCAAAATTACCTTGGAACCTGGGACGGGCCGGTTCGGGCACGCTTCGCCCTGGCAACATCAATGAATGTTCCTTCGACAAAAGTCCTCGATGCAATCGGATTCGACCTGGCAATCAACCGGGTTGCGCGGCTGCTCGGTATGTACGATCAACGAAACGACGAACAGCTTTTCCCGCGCAAATATTCTTTCGCCCTTGGCGTGGTCAGTGTCGCTCCTATCAATATGGCCAGAGCCTTCTCGACCTTTCCCAGTCAGGGCAAAGAAATCGAACCGATAGCCATAGTGTATATTGAAGATCGACAAGGTAGAATCATACTCAAACACGAGGAAAACCAGATTAGGGAGCGGCAGCGAAAAAGCGAGGAAGAAATACAGATTCTCAGCCCGCAGGAAGCTTACATAATGGTCAGCATCCTCCAATCCACGGTGGAATACGGCACACTGGCGAATCGCCGCCGCAATGTCGGTGGTTTCGACGGCATGCCGATGGCAGGCAAAACCGGAACTACCGATAACTGGTCCAACGCATGGACTGTCGGCTTTTCACCGTATTATACCAACGCAGTTTGGTTCGGATTTGACTTGCCGGGAGAGTCACTCGGAAGAAATCAGACAGGTGCCACCGCCGCAGGTCCTATTTGGGCGGGATACATGAAAAGTATCCACGCAGACCTTCCTATAAAAGAGTTTGTTAAACCTGAAACGGGTCTTATTGAGCGGAGAGTGTGCCGTGTTTCCGGCATGCTGCTTACCGATGCATGCGATGAGGGTTCTATCGATGAAATATTTCTTTCAGGAACCCAGCCCGAGGAGTTCTGCAGCTACCACATTGACAAGAAGGTTCGAGACGATCTGCTCATCACCAGGCTTCAGGAGCGGATCCTTGGCGAAGATTTATCCCTGGGATTCGACAGCAGCCTTCCGGCACCGAGCTTCGATTTACCTGGTGAGTTTAGTGTACCCTCTACGGGCAATACTACCACAAGCACAAGCGGCGGCAATCCGCTGCTGGATTGACGATGAGTGAGGAACAAATGCGCTATTCCGAAGAACACATGTGGGTAAAGCTCGAAGGAGATACCGCCAGAGTCGGGCTCTCTGATTTCGCTCAGGCAGAGCTCGGCGAACTCACCTTTATCGAACTGCCGGAGCCAGGCGACCAATTTGCACGCTCCGATGTTGTCTGCTCAATCGATTCTCTAAAAGCAGCGAGTGATATATATGCTCCGGTTTCCTGCACTATTCGGGAAATTAACGCTGCACTTTTGGAATCCGGCGGCCCCGCTCTCGTAAACAAAGACCCTCTTGGCGATGGTTGGCTGTTCACCATCGCACTTAATGAGATATCCGATCTTGAACAGCTCCTCTCTGAGGACGATTATCGAAAACTCATAAAAACATAGGTAAAAGCCATGCGTATGTCCGTTCATGACATTTCTATCAAAACTCGAATTCGACGAAATCTCGGAGACATTGGCGCGCTCATGGAAAGCATGAAAAAATTCGGTCTTCTAAATCCAATCGTTATCAACAGCAGCAAGGAGCTCATTGCCGGGCACAGGCGTTTAGAGAGCGCTCGGCGTCTCGGCTGGACCTCAATTGAAGTCGTTGTTCTGGAAAAAGAAAGCGAAATCGATAAACTGGAATTGGAAATAGAGGAAAATGTTCAGAGAAAGAGCCTGACACCCGATGAACTCGCCGATGCCTACGAGCGTCTCGAACGTCTCCGAACGCCCCGGCGGATGACAAGAATACTCGATTGGTTTCGCGCATTTTTCCAAAGAATATTTCACCGAAACAGGGAATCATAGACGTGGCAGCTTAATAATCCCAGATTTCCTCGAATTGATGGGGCTTTTCGCAATAATTACAGACAAAAGTAAAACCATCCGATCGAAAAAACTCTTTTCTTACGTGTTGATAATGCTCGGGAAAGGAGATACATCCTTCATTCTTACACGAGATTTCATCAAAGTTATAAATCCTGGGCGGAATATGCAGCCGGTACTTCCTGATCACTTTCTTGTCTTTGACGATGTTGAACGTGCAGCCGGGGGCTATCGCTCCCAGCATCTTAATCTGACGTTCGTCAAATGACAGGATATCCGGAAGGGAAATAATACCTTTAAAGTCTTTTGGATCGTTTGTGTGATACACGCCGTGGGAACTGCGGTAATTAAGCTTCATGATACGACGGATCTGATCAATCTGGCTCCATATGTTTTCGATTGTCCTGCCTTTCCCGATATGATCGATTACGATTCCCTCGTCAACCGGTTTGATCCCTACTTTGTACTCCGGTTTCCGATCGCTATGGATCTCCGCTTCCTCGACGAAATCATCCCCCGGCTCCAAGCGCTCCTGATGGACTCCCTCAAAGTCTTCGCCGATTTTTCCCGCGAGCATTCCAATCTCGGTAATTCTGGTGAAATATCCGTTTATTGACTGTTCATCCCATCCGTTCAGCGGCGTGCTGTCTAGAAAGGCCGGTACGGTTGGATGCTCTCTATGCCGAGGGAGAGGGTGGTAGAATTGAGTTGTCTCTGGAAGACTCTGAAGATTATCCCGCGAGAAGGTAACGGCGCCGCGTAGAAAATCAGCTTTTTCCAGTACCTGTTCACCCATCCGCTCGAGCTGCAGCCGAGTAAAATACCAGATATCCGCCACATCCTTCTGATCCAGATACTTAGCAATTGAAGGGAAAGTGCGAATGTTGAACCCATTCGCGGTCATTCTCTCTAAATAAAAATCCGGCATGGCGAGTTCATCGGGTGCAATAAGATCCACCGTAACTTTGTCGAAGATTCCCAGCCCGTCGGCCTTTGAGTGAATAGTTCTGCCATGGAGCAGATCACCGACAAGAGCCACATGAATATGATCTCTCCTCCATTCGGTTTTTTCAAGAAAAGTAAACTCGTCGAGGAACTCCTGCGTCGGATGCTCATGCTTTCCGTCGCCGGCGTTGATAAACGACGGTGTCGGCCGGTCTAATTTCACGGCGTAATCACCAAGCGCTTCTTCAAGCCATCTGCATACACCTTCGAGCTTTGACCGGATAATGAACAGCGAACGATCGCTATAGCCGAAAAGCATCTTTACAGTATCGGTGATACTCTCTTTTTTTGTGGTAATTGATGAGGTCTGGGCGTTGAAATCATTAACCTTCGCGCCATGAAACTTTGCAGCGTTCCGGAAAGATTCCTTTGTTCGGGTGCTGTCTTCCAGAAACATGAGGTATATCCCGAGTCCGGGATCTTTGACCTGGAATTCATCAAGATTCGCACCGCTTTTAATAGCTTCTTTTATCGCTCTTGTTTTCTCGTATAGGTAGATCTGCTCATCAGCCGACAGATCATTCACAACCGAAATACTTCGGCCTAAAAAGCCCCTTTCACTGCTCATCATCCCCCCCCTTTTAAATTTCTACCGTACGACTCCGACCTCGGTCAAATCCTCTTTTGAAAGAATATGTATCAAACCGTCGGTTCCCTGAACATACAACGCGTCTTCGGAGACCGCGGCCGTGGTGTTTTCAAAAATCTGAATTTCTGACTTCCCATCTGCAGCCAGCCTCGAATCGAATCTTCCGAGAAACCACCCGTCGGGACCACCGGTTACCGCATACACCTCAGTACCGTCGACCAGGAGAAAACTCCCTTCGTAGATATCTTCACTGCCTTCACTCTCGGTTTCCAGGGTTTCGGTGTCCAGAGTCATGAGCCGAACCGCTCCCTGCCCCGTAGTGGTTCCTGCGACAACCACAAAGTTCGATCCGATGGTCTCAATACGCTGATTTCTTATTGAGTTCAAGGTAGAGGCACGAATTACCGCGCCATTTGCCGCGTCGATATGAACGACTCGCCCCAATGCCTCGCCGGCGATGTCGCGTATCTCCAGATAGGTAAGTACCAGGCTGCTTTGCCGCGCTCCGGTTGCGGAAGCAACTTCGGTGGACTCATCTTCCGCGTCCTGCTGCGTAAGCTCTCGCTCATCAGTGGCAATATCTTCCCTCTCCTGCTGAATACGATCAATTCGTTCAGCCTGCTCCTGCTCTTTCTCAGCAAGTTCTTCCTCTTGTTCCTGGGCTTCTTCTTCTTCTTCGGCCACGGCCTCGGTTTGACGGGCGAGATCGGCCTCTTCCCTGGCTATCCGCGCTTTTTCCGCGTCACTCTCGGCTTTTTCCTTTTCTTTCTCGATCCGCGCCTGTTCGTCTGCAATTCGCTGCTTTTCAGCGGCAATTCGCTGTTGATCATCATCAAGAGTATCCCTCTCCTGTTCAATTTCCTCCTGCTTTTCCTCGATCTCCCGTTCCTTCAACTCAACGATATCTTTCCTGCTGTCAAGGCCGAGATCCGGTTGGGTGCGAAGTTCCTCGACAACCTCTTCATCGGTCAGGGCATCCGTATCCAGCGAGCCCAACCCGCCCTGAGAAGCGTCCTTCGTAAGGGGTATGAGCATCTCGGTATTGCCGGCCCATTCGGTATATACAGTTGAAATACCCGCCGATTCGGTGTGCAGATTGCGGGTAACCTCAGATTTATACTTTTCTTTGAAAAAATCCATTTTGCTGCGATAGACCGCGTTGTACACCGTAATAAACTCTGCCAGCAGCAAGGCGTCAGCTTCCTGATACTCGTATGCCGCCATAAGAAAGCCGGCAATCATATACCGCATGTTTCTGATGTGATCGACTTCGGCGTCTGAAAGTACGATAAAAATATCCGCGTTCAGTCTGGAATCATCCGGCGAGCCAATAGCATGTATCACCCTGTACTTTCCGGCATAGCTGGCTGTGGAATACTCATCATCAATCGACTCACCGAGGAAGATTCCTATTGCCATAATCTGCTGGAGAGTTTCTATTTTGGAATGAGGTCCTTCGTAATTGATAAATTCGACGGATGTGTTCCGGGTAAGATCGAGCTCGCTTTTATCAACATCCAGCCCGAACATCACAGAAGATCCCGCAAACATAAATAAGAGAAAAAAGAAAAACAACCTTTTCATTATACGCTCCTGATACTCAACACTATATCACCGCCGATCTCAAATATAAAGCGGCTTTATGCATCCGGAGCGGCAAGTTCATCCGCCCAGGCCGCGGATAACCGCCAAAGCATATTCTCTCACATCTTTCTGATAGTTTCCCCGATACACCGCAAAAAGGGTTTCATATCCCGAATCGTGGGGCATGCTTCCGGCATACCGATGAATGGCTTCCAAGGCCTTTAGCCCGGCCATGGCGAGATGAGGGTCCGGGTTCTTCTTGCCGTTTAGATCTTTCTGGATTACCACGGAAATCGCGGCGGTCGCATCCCCGGTCTGGTCGCTCATGAGCGCGCCCAAAGCAGAGATTATCTCTCTTTGAACAACCGAATCATACTCAAAAGTAAGCAGCCGGATAAGCAGACTTATATCCTGCAGAGTGCCTACTTCCGACAGCAGTCTTGCTCCCCGGCTCCTGATGTCGGGAAAATCATTGAGAAGACGACCGGATGAAAAAAGAGTTTTCAATGTTCCTTCCGATGCCAGCTCACCGAGGAAATAACTGAGAAAGGGCGGCGGCGGTTCGCGCTGATTTAGCAGTTCTTCGATAATTAGTAGCGCGGTATTCTTGGAATCCCTGCTGTCCGACGAGCCTAGATGTTCAAGGTACTCGAAATTGATATAACCCCTGAACTGATCGAGCCAATCTGAGGTTGCTACCTTCATTTGATAATTCGACGATTGCCGGGAATCACGCCCCGCTTGGGACCACTCGAGTCTTTCCGGCTGACCGCCCTGATACGCATAGAGATTCCAGTCTTTTCGGGAAAAGAGATATTTACCCGTCGGAGATACTGAAAACATGTCTCCTGAACCTTTCACCGAAAACGACCCCGAAAGAACGCCGTCATCTCTATACCGAATAAGACTCTCGCGGGATGTAAGAGCGATAAGATCATTGCCAGCGGTATGTACAATCCCGCCGGAGAGAGTCGCCGAGGCTTTCGCTTCCCAAATCAGGCTGCCTTCAAACGAGACGGCATAAATTCCGCCGCTTCTATCCGCGGCAAATACCCGGTCGCGTCCGATTACAGGAGCAAGAAACGGCGATCCTGTAACAAAATCCCACAGGATATAACCGTCAGGCGCCAACGCGACGAGACTGCCGTAATCCGTGCCGACGTATAATGTACCATCTGAGGATACAGCCGGTTCTCCCGGCACTCCGGCTAAGACAGCGGTCCAGGATATCTCCCCCCAGGGCGTCACGGCGTATATCTGGCGGTCTTCACATCCGATATACAGTTCGCCGGTTAGGCCGATCGCAGGCCCAGTTACCGGCGGAGACGGAAGAATTACTCGCCATCGCTCCCTACCGGTATGAGAAACTGCGATGAGTTCCCGGCTTTCGAGAGCGAAATACACCGTACCGTCACGGCCCGCAGCAGGGCTTCCAGCCGGCAAACCGGAGGCTTTGAAACGCCACACCACCCCGCCCTGCGGATTTACTGCTATCAGATCACCATCTTTCAACACCGTATAGAGCGTTCCATCCGAGCCGATGCAAAGGCTGTTCCACACTCTCCCTCCAAGAAAGGCTTTCCACAATAGCCGTCCAGTTGATTCCTGCACGGCGTACATATGGCGGTCTTCAGAAAGCGCGTATACTACGCCGTAACTGGCTGTAACCGCGCGTCCTCGAATTCTGCCGCCCGTAGAAATCCTCCACAGATATTCATCCGTCTTCGTCTGTCCAAAAAGCTGGCAGGACACAAGGAGAAGAGTTATCAATAATAACAAGCCGCGCCGGAAAATCCATCTTTCGAGCATGTATGGGGAGATTATCATGATTGGCTTGCCTCGTCACGCTATTGACTTTTCATATTTTTCTCCACATTTTCATCTCACTGAAGGAAGAATTTTAATATATGAGCAAAACACACCCGTCCAAAGACATTAAAGCGACGCTCGGTTCAGAACTGGAGGGCAGGAGGATAGCCCTCTGCATGACCGGAAGCGTAGCAATTATCCGCAGTGTCGATCTTGGCCGATTACTGATGCGTCACGGTGCGGAAGTTTTTCCGGTTCTCACCGAGGCCGCCGCCGGCCTCATTGGACCTGATCTCATCGAATGGGCAACAGGGAACAAGCCGGTGCTTACATTAACCGGCGGAATCGAACATGTGGCCCTCGCCGGCAATGTTGAGAGTCCCGTCGATGCGGTAATTGTCGCTCCTGCGACCGCGAACACAATAGGCAAGATTGCCGGGGGTATCGATGATACGCCAGTTACCACCGTGGTTACCACGGCTCTTGGGCAGGGGATTCCACTTCTAATCGTTCCGGCAATGCACGAACCTATGTACCGGCACCCGATCGTAATGGAGAACATCGAGAAGCTGCAAACTTATGACATCACCGTCATGAAACCTTCCATATCCGAGGGAAAGGCAAAAATCCCATCTCCCGACGAGGTATACGAAGCGGTACTCGATTTATTGGGAACAGGCAATCCTCCCAAAGGCACTCTCAGCGGCAAAAAGGTGCTCATCACTGCGGGCAGGACGGTGGAATACATCGATCCGATCCGGGTACTCACAAACAACAGCTCCGGGAAAATGGGAATGGCTGTCGCCTCAGCGGCCGGGGGCCTTGGCGCGGAGGTTACTGTGGTGTACGGCAAGGGAACCGCCTCTCCCCCGGAACGTATTAACGTAATCCGTGTTGATACATCCGAGGATATGAAAAATGCCGTTCATGCAGAACTATCATCAACTCGCTACGATATTATCATTGCAGCGGCCGCTGTCGGCGACTGGAAACCAAAAGAAAAGGCCGCCGGAAAGATCAGCACTCATGATAAAAACGAGCTCGTTATAGAATTGGTACCCACGACAAAGATAATCGACAGCATTCGAAAACTGTTCCCGGATGTCTTCCTCGTCGCTTTCAGGGCCCTTCATGCCTTGTCGGAGACTGAGCTCATCGAAAACGCGGTGGCGAGAATGGGAAAGGCTGACGCGGATATGATTGCTGTTAATGATGTAAGCCACCCGGGAACAGGGTTCGAAACGGATACCAACGAAATGTACACGATTGATCGAGAAGGTGAGATCAGCCACATCCCTTTAGCATCAAAACAGGATGTCGCGGCGAAGCTCATGAATCTGGTGGCAGATAAGGTGAATACGCGTGGCTCAAAGCACTAAAATATACGACTACAATAATCAAAAAGTCCGGAGAATCTTACAGTCCACACTCCAAAAATCATCTCGTGAATCCTCGGTTGCCGATCTGGTATCCAGGACCGGTCTGCCGAACTATCAAGTAGATCAGACTCTGCGCACCATGCTCGACGAAAACCGGGGCAGACTGAAAGCAACCGATTCCGGAGAACTGCTTTACTATTTCCCCGAAGGTTTTAGAAATTTCAAGACCGGTATGAAAGTCCGAGTCGCCCGACTCCTTCGCCGAGGTGTCAGAAGTCTCACCCGTGCCGCTACTTACCTGTTTAAGATGTGGATAATGGTAATGCTCGTTGGGTATTTCATCCTGTTTGTAGTTCTTCTGATAGCCGCACTTATCGCTTCAATAGCCGGCAGCGCCGCATCACAGGGCAATAGCAGGTCCAGATCCCGCGGAGGGGGTTTCGGCACTTTTTTCCTTACAACCCGTCTTTTACAGCTCTTTGTAAGCCTATGGTTTTACAGCGACGGCGGACGCGGCAGGAGCGGGAACAGGAACTGGAGAAGGGATTTCAGAACACGCGGTCGAAATGGACGGCCGCTTCATCAGTCGGTTTTTGCTTTTGTTTTCGGCGGGGAAGACCCGGACAAGGACAGAGAAAATTACTTGAAAAGAACGGCAATCCGCTTTATCCAGGAAAACAAAGGTGTGATTGCAATCGATGAGCTAATTCGGCTTACCGGGAAAACACCGGAAGACGCAAATATTATGATCAACGACATGCTGCGGGAATATGAAGGCAGTCCGGCGGTAACAGAAGAGGGCACTGTCTACTATCAGTTCGGTTCGCTCATGGCGACGACGAGATCAGAGTTCTCTGCTATTCCCTTCACCGCGAACCGACTCGAAATGAAACCTTTCAACGATAACCCGCAGAAAACCAACAGATGGATCGCATTCTTTAACGGCTTCAACATATTGTTCGGAACATTTTTCCTGTATTTCTCATTGAATCCGCCAATCGGTTTGCCCATTGAGACTCTGGGCGTCCTCCCAAGACTCTACATGATTATAGGTGGCTTTTTGAGCAGGCTCGGCGATCCGACGGGATTCCTTCTTGTCGGCCTGGGAATAATCCCGGTGATTTTTTCATTGGTTTTTTTCGCGGTTACCGGAT
>JABGPX010000023.1 GCA_018644745.1 Spirochaetales bacterium | reverse complement strand
CTTGCATCCTCAGGAAGGTCGTACGTTGAGCTCTTTAATGCATATTCTGACTTGGCCGCCTCCGCGAGTTTTTTAAAAGGACCATCTTTCATTTCATATGCGACCTCGCCTTTTTTTCCCAGAATCGGACGTATACCACGAACGAAATCTTCATACGTATACGACGGGTGAAAAGTGAGGAAAGTTATTCGTTTGTCATCTACAAGCTGGAAAAACCGCTTCTCTAGCAATTCTCTATCCGCTTTCGGATCGTCAAGAAGAGGCTCAATTTCCTTCTTGAGATCCTCATCAGACCTGCAAATGATCTTCAAAGCTCGGTTTATGGTTGTGTATGTTTTGCCGGTTCCAGGCGGTCCGTAGAAGATTGTGTTCAAAGGGATGTCATCTTCCCCTATCGGGGGTGGGTTTATATGCTGCGTCCATTTTCGCCAGAATGTTGCGGAGTATTCATCCAGATCTTCGCCGTGTTTCCTGTCCTTGCAGAGAACGTGATGATAATGGGCTATATTACGGCTGTTCGGTTTTTCGTCGCACAGCCAGGCAAGCGCGGTATGCTGAAAAATAGCTACTATCAGGGGATCGCTCCGATCCTGGTAGTGATATGCTATCTTCCATTTATAAGCCGGCCCGAGGTCGACCTGGTCAATCTTGTCAATTTCGCGGCTCGTTACGCCATCAATCACTTCGAGGACACGCGCCTTCGTTACTTCAAACGCATCATCAGGATTATCGCCGTCTTTTGTATACCACCCGTACTTATCGCTGTAAGATCGCATTTTATCCGACTCAACCCGCTTATTGCTAGCCCGCGAATATATCCCGAATTTGAAAGACGAGCCGCCCCAAATACTGCCATACTTATCCAAACTGCTTTCAAGCCAATAGGTGAAGGTATCTTTGCTGCCGGCAACGCTGTACTCCTGCAACGTCATCTGACGTACCCTGCTTACTGGCCATTGCTCAAGAAATTCATCCCACATCGCGTAATCGATCAAAGTACGCCTCCTGATCCTTTTTGTTTTGAAATTCCCAAAGGAAAAATCTTATATCCCTGAAAGTGGCCATATCTTTTTAGCGGTCTTTGAAGAAGAACTCCGTTTAGTCCCAATGAATGCCACCGACACTGAATTGAAGACTCATCTCACCACATTGAGGACACTTGTAAGTGCCGTCAGTGAGTTTCAAGTTTCGTCCCAGTTGTTCCCGCACATTCCAATCCGCCACCACATTCTGTCCTTTTGAGCCCATTAATTTACGGCTATCATATGGCACAACCGAATTCCCGCATTCGGGACACTGTAGGGGTTTGTCAAGAAGGTTCACTTCTACTATTGCGCAGCAGTTTACGCAGAGGCAGGGGAAATAGCACACCTTCATGAAGTTGCTCATCCCTCCGCCGATCGAGAAGGCGCCTTCAACTCCGCATTGGCAGATTGCAAAAACCTGTGATCCCAATTATTCCTCCAAAAAAACAATCATTGTCATCGCGCTAATAAAGCTCATCATGGAACTTCCCGAGGTATAGTGCGTGGCGTAACTCCCGGCTTCTATTGCCCTTGCCTGTCCGGATGCTCTTTGTTCCAGTCTTCGTTGGTATACCAGTTTGCCTTGCCCGTATCGTCGGTCGGACGTGTGGCCTTGTTACCATAAAAACGTATGGCCTCATCGGCCGTGAGTTTTCGTCCAGAATCCTGGCAAATTTCTTTGTATTTCAGATAGGCGTTTTCGTGGTCCGTATCAGGTTCCGCGTTCCCGCGACAAACCTCAATAAAATGCCGTTCAGCTGCTG